>JAEMTR010000283.1 GCA_016462245.1 Solirubrobacteraceae bacterium | reverse complement strand
GTCGCCCTCGCGGATCAGCGGCGTGGTTAGGCGCTCGTCGGAGCGCGTGAACTGGTGAGCAAAACGGCCTTTGAGGCAGGTGTGGCCCTTGTTGGCGGGGCCGTCCATCGCCGGAGTGATCGAGGCGATAACGCCGTTCTCAGGATGGACTTCGAGGCGGCAGCCGACGCCGCAGTAGCCGCAGGTTGTGCTGACAGTGGATTCGGTTGTCTTGCTCATCGCTTTATTCCCCTGAACCGTTCTGCTCGATTGCCAATTCCAGAAGCCTTAATTCTACTATCGCGTCGGTTGGGCACGTGTCAGCGCAGGCGCCGCAGGAGACGCAGGACGATTCGGCGAAGCCGCTGTCAACGCCGGCGGCGACGTTTGATGAGAAGCCACGGCCTGTGACGGTCAGCGCGAAGGCGCCCTGAACTTCGTCGCAGGCGCGCACGCAGCGACCGCAGCTAATGCAGAGCTCGTGGCGGAAAGCGAGGTATGGGTGGCGCAGATCTTCGTCCTTCTCGTGCACGGCGCCGGTCCAGCGCGTCTTCGTCACGTTCAGCTGCTTGGCCACGACGGCCAGCGCGGTGTGCTCGCCGGGCGCTTCGGGCAATTCGCTTAAGACCAATTCGACGACGGCGCGGGCAACGCGTAGCGCGGTTTCGTCGGTCGTCGAAATCTCCATCCCTTCGCGGCAGAGCGTCGTGCAGGAAGGGAGCGGGCCGGGCGCGCCTTCAACGCCAACCATGCAGACGCGGCAGGCTCCGAACGGGTCGAGCCGCTCGTCGTAACAGAGCGAAGCGACGTGGCCGCCGCTGCCTTGGATCGCTTCCAGCAGCGTCGTCCCTGGCTCAACCTCAACTGCGTTGCCGTCGATCATCACCTGCATCAGCGCAGCCCCAGTTCGTCAGGAAAGTGCAACAGCAGGCTGCGGATCGGCGCGGGCATGCCGCTGCCGTGCGCGCAGAGGCTGCCGAGTTCCAAAGTTTCGAGCAGCTCCTCAAGCGATTCGCGATCGACCGGTTCGTCGTCGCTGAAGAGCTCATAGGCGCGCTGCAGGCCGATCCGGCAGGGGAAGCACTTGCCGCACGATTCGTGCGCGCCGAAGCGCAGCAGGTGCTGGGCGAGCGAGCGCATGTCGGTCGTCTGATCAAAGGCGAGGATGCTGCCGTGGCCGACCATGCAGCCAACTTCGGCCAGCGGATCAAAATCGAACGGCGTGTCGAGCAGGCTGGCGGGCAGGATGCCGCCGAGCGGGCCGCCGATCTGCACCGCCTTGATCTGCGCGCCGTCCTTCAGGCCGCCGGCGACCTCTTCGCAAAGCTCGCGCACGGTCAGCCCGAACGGCACCTCGACCATGCCTGGGTTTACGAAGGCCGCGTTGAAGCAGACGAGCTTCGAGCCGGCCGAATCGCCGGGGCTTAGGTTGCGGAAGGCCTCTGCCCCCTGGGCGGCGATAAAGGGAACGTTGCAGAGCGTCTCAATGTTGTTGACGACGGTCGGCTCTTCGTAGACGCCGCGCTCAGCCGGGAACGGCGGGCGGGCCGAGACGGTGC
>JAEMTR010000282.1 GCA_016462245.1 Solirubrobacteraceae bacterium | reverse complement strand
CCCTTTATGAGCTCAACCTGCTTGATGTCTCTGCTGTTGGTGGGTTGTTTCCCTGGATCCCCTCTCAATCTGGCTACTGGTCGTCGTCGCAGTCCTCTGCGAGCTACGCCTATGCCGAGCTTTCCGGCAAAGGTGATTACTCGGAGGGCTTCAAGGCAAGCGCCAACCGCGTGAGGCCGGTTCGGGCTATCGGTCGCTAGCTCTCGATTCGGCGATGAGCAGCGAGCGCTGCCATCTCTCGCAGGCTCACACTGCGGCCGAGAATCTCGGCCATTGCTTCGTCGGCGCCGCCGATCGCCCCGAGTCGCACGTCGCGCAGGGCGCGCCAAGAGGCACACAAACTGCAGCGTTGCTCTGCGCTGCCGGTAGCGTTGGACGCGATGAGCGAACGAATGCGCCTCGATGCGCTGCTTACGCAGCGCGGTCTCTTCCCTTCCCGCTCGCGCGCAGCCGCTGCCGTGATGGCTGGGGATGTCCGCCTCTGCGCCCCGGGCGCTCGGACGGCGAAGCCAGGGCAGATGGTCCTAGTTGACGCCGAGGTCGAGGTCACAGAGCGCGCTCGTTACGTCTCGCGTGGGGGAGTCAAGCTAGAAAACGCGCTCGGCCTGCTCTCTCTTGACGTCAGCGGCAGACGCTGCCTCGACGCTGGCGCCTCGACCGGGGGGTTCACCGACTGTCTACTCCAAGGAGGCGCCGCCGAGGTGATCGCGGTCGACGTTGGCTATGGCGAACTTGCCTGGTCGCTGCGAGAGGATCCACGGGTTCATGTCCTCGAGCGCACCAACGCCCGTCAGCTCGACGCCGACCAGCTCCCGTATCGGCCGAATTTGATTACGGCCGATCTCTCGTTCATCTCACTGACGAAGGTTTTGCCTGCACTGATTGACTGCGCAGCCGATAACTTCGATGCTGTTGTGATGGTGAAACCACAGTTTGAGGTCGGCCGCGATCGCGTCGGCCGCGGCGGCGTCGTCCGCGACGCCGATCTGCGCAAGGAGAGCGTAGGCGCGGTCGCCGAGTTCGCCCGCGAGCGCTGCGGCGCGTCGGTGCTCGGCTTCGCCTCCTCGGGCCTTCCCGGGCCGAAAGGCAATCAGGAGAGCTTCATCCATCTCGCTGAGGCTGGCCGCGAAGGTGCGCTCGGCAACCTTGGCTCAGCACTGGACGAGGCGGGGCTATGACCAGCGGAGCGATCAGCGGACCAATCACTGCCTTCTCGCATGCTCGGCCGGGCGAAACCGACGACGCGCTGCGGCATCTGATTGGGCTAGCGCACGAGCGCGGCCTGACGGTCCGGCTCGATCCTGACGAGACCGCCAAGCATCCTTCTATAGCCGCTGGGCCAGGCGTCGAATTGAATGCCGAGCTAGATCGCGATGCCGGGCTTGCGGTCGCGTTTGGTGGAGATGGCACGGTGCTGCGTGCGCTCCGTGCCTACGCCGGGACGAGCGTGCCGGTGATCGGCATCAACTTCGGTGAGATCGGCTTCCTTGCGGCGATTGGGCGAGACGACTTGGCAGGCGGACTCGACCGCGCGCTCGCCGGG
>JAEMTR010000281.1 GCA_016462245.1 Solirubrobacteraceae bacterium | reverse complement strand
CGAAGCCTAACCGATGTACAGCCCTGACTCCTTAGTTCGTTTAGCCAGCCTCAACGGTGGCGCCTTCGGCCGCGTCCATTTGGGCTATCGCCGCGTCGAAAGCCTTTTTGTCAACGGGAACGAGTTTGGTGGCGTCGTTGACCGTCATCTGGACGTCAACGCTCTCGCCGCTGTTCGTGCCCTTAATCGTGCAGCTGAAAGTCTCGCCTTCCGCAACGCTATCCGGGCAAGTAAACGTGACGCCAGCGCTGGCAGCTTCGGCGCTGGTGATCCCCTGCTCGGCGTAATACGCCTGCCAAACAGCGGTGATTGCTTGCGCCTCTTTTTCTGTAGCGGCGGTTAAATCAATTTCGGTCGTGCCGCAGGCCGCTACCGCGAGAGTTGCTACGGCTGCTGCTGCAATGACTGAGAATTTCTTAAGCATGAACTTGTTTCTCCTAGATTGGTTTTTTACCGCTTGGGAAGGTGGCAGACCAGCGACGCGATGTCAAGAAACATTGCGGGTTTCTACGCGGGCCGACTGCTTTGCCAGCGGCGGCTGCCACAAACCCTCTGTGTTCTGCTCGATTCCGGCAATGCTGTCAATGCCTTGCTCGGGCGCTCCGGCGAGGTCGCCGTCGTTGCTCTTGCCCGGCAATCGTGCCGGCGATCAGCTTCCGACCTGCGACCGCTCATCCGAATTGCCGAGTTCGTCGTATTCAGTTGGCGACCACCACGGCACGCTCCGCGCCCGGATCTCGTTTGAACTGGCACCGATCGCTCGCTGACTGATGTTGATCGAAAAAACTGACAAGGAGAAGGAAATGAGACGAAATCAACTCCAAACAATTGGATCCGCGACCGCAGTGCTGATCGCTGCGACGGCGCTTGCTGCCTGCGGTTCCTCATCTAGTACCGACACGACCGCGGCTCCCGCGGCAATGACAACCGCGGCAGCGACAACGGAGGCTTCGTCTGCCTCAACGAAGGTCGATGTCGTCCTAAACGAGATGAACGTAATGGCGATGCCGGGCGAAGCGAAAGCCGGCGATGTGACCTTTGACGTCAAGAACGAGGGCGCCGCGGGACACAACCTGGTCGTCATCAAGACAGACACAACAGCCGCCGACCTTGGTGAGGATGCAGCGGCATCCGAAGCAGGCAAAGTTGGCAAGGTGGACGAAATTGCGGCAGGACAGAGCAAGGATCTCACCTTGAAGCTCGACGTCGGACAGTACGCGTTGATCTGCAACCTGCCAGGCCACTACGGCGCCGGCATGTACCAGGACTTCACGGTCAACTGATTCGGTTTCCTGTTCATACACCG
Source organism: Solirubrobacteraceae bacterium (assembly GCA_016462245.1). Taxonomy (GTDB): domain Bacteria; phylum Actinomycetota; class Thermoleophilia; order Solirubrobacterales; family Solirubrobacteraceae; genus F1-60-MAGs163. Next base: position 237 of record JAEMTR010000281.1, on the reverse strand, counting down.
CAAAGCAGGCAGCTCTTCAGCTCTCTGCGTCGCGATTGTGCTCCCCGGCGGGCGGGCTTCCCGTTGCGCCGGAGTCCCGTGATGCAATGTCGACTTCCAAGTCGTCGATCGCCTCGCGGAGAGCCTCTATGTGAGCGAGCACCTTCGGATCCGAAATCAGGATGCCATCGTCGGCCAGAGCGGCCGCTCGCTGCCGCCCACTCTCAGCTTTGTGGGCGCTGTCGAGGCTGTTGAGGA
>JAEMTR010000280.1 GCA_016462245.1 Solirubrobacteraceae bacterium | reverse complement strand
CGGCTCGATCCTTCAATAGAGGTGCTCCCAACGCTCGGAAGCAAAGAGGCGATCTACCACCTCGCCGGGCTGTTGCTCTGGACCGACAGCGCCCGCGACCTGGTCGCTGTGACGACCCCCGGCTATCCGGTAGCCGGCCGCAGCACCAAGCTCGCCGGCGGTCAAGTGCTCGACCTGCCGCTCGATCGGCAGTCCGATTGGCTGCCCAATATTGATGCGATTCCGGAGGAAGCTTGGCGCAGGTTGGCAGTGATCTGGATCAACTCGCCGAACAACCCGACCGGCGCTGCCGCGCCGCTCGCGTTCTATGAGCAGCTGGCTGAGCGCTGCCGGCGGCACGGCGTCGTGCTCGCATCCGACGAGGCTTACAGCGAGATCTATCTTGGCGATGACAAGCCCGCTTCGGTACTGGAGCTCGCGGACCCGACACACATCCTGGCCTTCAACTCGCTTTCGAAGCGATCCGCGATGGCTGGCTACCGCTCCGGCGCGGTCTGCGGCGACCCGCTCCTGATCGGAGCAATGAAGGACGTGCGGCCAAGTCTCGGAGTCACGCCCCAGAACTTCGTTCAGCGGGCCTCGATCGCGGCCTGGAACGACGAGAGTCACGTCGACGGAATGCGTGAGCGCTACGCCCTCAAGCGCGAGATCATGGTCGGCCCGCTCGAGGCCGCGGGCTACAAATCGGTCGGCGGGCCTGCGTCATTCTTCCTCTGGTGCGACGTTGGCGAAGGCGGAGACGATCAGGCAGCAGCTAGACGCTTGCTAGAAGCGGGAGTCCTCGTCGCCCCCGGGCGAATCTTTGGCCCCGGCGGCGAGGGGTACGTGCGCGTGGCGCTGGTCCAGCCAATCGAGCAATGTGAGCTCGCAGCGGAAGCGCTATTGGCGCTAGGGCGGTAGATTCGACGCGATGGCTGATCTGATTACAGAAGGCGCATGGGCGGTAGGGCTGGCTTCGATCGACGAGCAGAGCGGAGCCGTGCTTGAGGTTTTCTACCCCTACCCCGCTCTCGGACTGGCCAGCGCGCCCGATCAGCTGATCCGCGCGGCCGGCCACGACGTCGGTTCTGGAACAGTTGAGATCCACGGCCACCATGCCGCCGAGCTGGGCGCATCAGAGCTAGGCGACGCTGTTGGAACCGATGACCTGCGCGGCGTGCGAACCCTATGCGTATTGACTGTGATCGAAGACTGCAGCGCGCCTGCGGCCGACGCCTACGACGCATATCTGCGACTGCAACTCAGTTCGCATCGCCTTGCAGCGCCGGGAACGCTGAACTTCGAAGGCGTCTTCGGTGTCTTGACCAACGTCGTATGGACCGACGCGGGTCCATGCGCAGCGGAAGGATTCGCGGCCACGAAGCTTCGTTTCATGGCTAGCGGGAGGACGCTGCAGGTGCGCTCGGTCGACAAGTTCCCGCGGATGACCGATTACGTAGTCCCTGACGGCGTGCGGATCGGAGACGCCGATCGCGTGCGGCTCGGAGCACACCTTGCCCCAGGCACGACCGTTATGCACGAGGGCTTCGTCAACTTCAACGCTGGCACGCT
>JAEMTR010000101.1 GCA_016462245.1 Solirubrobacteraceae bacterium | reverse complement strand
GCCTGGTGGCCAACGTCCCAAAGAATCTTGTCGCGCGGCGAGTCGAGCACTGAATGGAGTGCCACAGCGAGCTCGCAGGTGCCAAGGTTCGCTCCGAAGTGGCCGCCGATCTCGCCGACGGTGTCGACGATGTACTCGCGGACCTCTTGAGCGAGCTGCTGCAGCTGGGCGTCATCAAGACCATTGAGGTCCTGCGGGCCGTTGATTGAGTCGAGGATTCGTTCCATTTGAGGTCTTAGCGTAGGTACGCAGCTGCCTAGTCTAACTCTCACTCGCTGCGGCCCAGCCTGCGTTTCAGTTCGAGCGCGAATAACCGCCCGTCAAGCTTGTACTTTCCTACCTGTAGCCCGCAGCAACGTGCCTACTAACAGGCCGGCAGAGGGCTCCTCCTTACCCATGACCGACCGAGCAAAAGCCGCAGCCGAAGCCAGCGATCCCGCGGGCACCAGCGATGCGCCAAATAAGCGTCTTGTCCGTCCCGAGATTCAGGCCCTTCGGGCGATTGCCGTCGTCACCGTCGTCGTCTTCCACTACTGGCCAGATCTAATCACTGGAGGCTACGTCGGCGTTGACGTCTTTTTCGCGATTTCAGGGTTCTTGATAACGGCTCATCTTGTCCGTGAAGTCGATCGCACAGCGAAGGTATCGCTGCCCGGTTTCTGGGCACGCCGCGCTAGGCGAATCCTCCCTGCAGCGCTCTTGGTCTTGCTCTTCTGCTCGGTCGCCACATACCTTTGGGTTCCGCTCAACCTCTGGGAACAATTCTTCACTGAGATCCGCGCGAGCACGCTTTACGTGGAGAACTGGAACCTCGCTGCCGAAGCCGTCGACTATCTAGGAGCAGAGAACCGACCCTCCCCAGTTCAGCACTACTGGTCGCTCTCGGTTGAAGAGCAGTTCTACATCGCCTGGCCCGTTCTGATCCTGATCGCAATGACAGTCGCTAGGGGTGGTTCGACAATTCTGCGCCGGCGATCGATCGCCGTGATGCTCGTCATGCTGACCGCCGCAAGCTTGATCTACTCGATCATCGAGACCGCCTCAGACCCGGCCGCCGCATTCTTCATCACACCGACGCGCGTTTGGGAGTTCGGTGCAGGGGGCATCCTCGCGCTGGCGACTTCCCAGCAGGCCCGCCCCGCGATACGTGCGGTTGTTTCGTGGCTTGGACTAGCTGCAGTCCTGATCGCCGCGTTCTTCTTCAGCACCAAGACACCGTTCCCAGGGGCGGCAGCCTTGTTGCCGATTCTCGGCACACTCGCAGTGATTTGGGCCGGCGCTCCGGAGCTGCGCTGGGCGCCGCTCGGCTGGATGAAGCTGCGCCCGGTGCAGTGGGTCGGCGATAACTCCTATTCGATCTACCTTTGGCATTGGCCACTACTGATTCTTGCGCCATTCGTCTTGCTCGAAGAGCTAACGACGCCGATCAAGCTTGGCCTGCTCGCACTGACGTTGGGCCTTGCTGGGCTAACTAAGCGCTTTGTAGAAGATCCACTCCGCGCCGGGCCATTTCTCGCCGACAAGCGGCCGCGCAAAACTTTCATCGTCGCGCTCGCCGCGACCGCCTTCGTCGTGCTCGCTGGCTTCGCTGCGATCGCCGTCCTTAATGAGCGTCAAGCACAAGACCGCCGCACGACTGCGCGCCTATTGGTCAGTGGAGAACGCTGCCTCGGGGCTGCGGCCCGTGACCCGCAAAACCAACCCTGCATTAATCCCAGCCTCAGACTCTCCGTTTCACCGTCGCCTTCAACAGCGCGGGAACTCGTAATTCCAAGTAACGCGACGGAAGCGAACAAGAGCGCACTTTGTCGCGGCGGGCTTAAGTTCGCCGGACTGGTCGAGCTTTGCACTTTTGGTGTGCCAACCGACGAGGCAAAGCGGCAGGTTGTCTCGCTCGGTGACAGTCACGCCCGTCGCTGGCGCCCGGGCCTCAACCTTGTGGCACGCGAGCTTGGCTGGAACGTCACGTCAATCGTTCGGCGTTCCTGTCCGCTGAGTAGCTACGTCACCGGGAACGCAGCGGAACAGCGAGCGTGCCGCAAGTGGCAGCAACAGCTGATTTCGTGGCTTGATGACCAGCCAAAGATCGACACCGTCTTCTTTGCGCAATCTGCCGGCACTGGGCGAAGCTCCGCTTCGTTTGACGCACGTGTGCGCGGCTATCAGCAAGGCCTGAAGCGCTTGCCTGCATCGATCAAGCACGTGATCGTCTTGCGCGACAACCCGCGCGCCGGGCGGACAACGCTTGACTGCGTGGAACGGGCGATTGCTTCACAGACCCCAGCCGGCCCTGCCTGCGCTATCCCACGCTCGGTGGCCTTGATCCCCGACCCCCTGGCAGTTGCGGCGAAGAATCTCAACGATCCAAGCATCGGCGTAATTGACCTCACCGAGTTTTACTGCAGTGCACGACTTTGCTTGCCGGTTGTCGGCGGCGTCCTGATCCACTCCGACGAACATCATCAGACCGAGCTGTGGAATCGAACGCTCGCGCCGTTCATGGCCCGCGATCTCGATTCCAACGGTCTGCTTTATCGCTGACGGCCTGGACGGCCATCATTGTCAATCAGCTCTCGCGCGCGGCGATGAAGTCGGTGATCCGCTCGAGCTGCTGGGCGCCCTGCGGCGCGGCGACGGCGAGAGCGCTGCGCGTCTGCGCGTGCGAGGCTTCGGCCAGCGCCTTGGCCTGCTCTAACCCAAACTCGCTGACGTAAGTCCGCTTACCTTGGCGCTCGTCACTACCCGACGGTTTACCGAGCTCTTCGTCGGAGCCGGTGACGTCAAGAATGTCATCGACGATTTGAAACAGCACGCCAAGCTCGGCTGCGAAAGCCCGATACGCAAGCAGGCTCTCCTCGTCAACCCCGTTCAACAGGCAGACGCATTCGACCGAGGCGTTGATCAGGCGGCCGGTCTTGCGCGAGTGAAGCTCGCGCAACCCTTCGGGCCCGTCAGCGGCGGCTCCCTCAACGTCGAGGTACTGGCCACCAACCATTCCGTTAACTCCCGTCGCTGCCGCCAGCTCCGCCGACGCGCTCAGCAGCAGCCGGGGATCGCCTTGCTGCTGGCTGAGAATCAGGCGGAAGGCCTCTGCGTAGAGCGCGTCTCCAGCGAGGATCGCAACGTCTTCGCCGAAGGCGACGTGGCAGGAAGGCTTTCCGCGGCGCAGGTCGTCGTCGTCCATCGCCGGTAGATCGTCGTGAATCAACGAGTAGCTGTGGATCATCTCCAGCGCTGCCGCGAGCGGCATCACGCTCTCCGGCGCCTGACCTAGCGACGTTGCCGTCGCCAGCGCGAGCACGGGTCGGATGCGCTTGCCGCCAGCGAGCAGCGAGTAAAGCATCGCCTCTTCGAGCCCTTCTGTCGCTGGCGTGTCGCTGAAGCGCAGCTGCTGCAGGTACTCGTCGACTTGCTCGCGCAGGTCGTCGGGGTAGCTCACCGGCGCCTCACAGCAGCGTGTCCTGGCCCGGCGGCGGTTCGGCGGGCGTCTCTTTCGCCAAGCGATCGAGCTCGCTCGAAGCCTGGCCAGCGAGCGCTGCGCAGTCCTCAACGAGCGATGCCGCGGCGTCGGTCGTCAGGTCTCCGCCACGCAGCTGCTGCGCTGCGCGGCTGAGCCGCTCTACGAGTTCGTCGATTGCAGTTGTGTCTAGATCAGTCATCGCTTGGCGCAGTCTCGCCGATTTCGGCCATCGCCGCATTGAGGATGCCGTTGACGAATCCCGGTGACTGCGCTCCGCAGTATTCCTTGGCAACTTCAACGGCCTGATCTATCGCCCCCTCCGGCGGGATCGGCGTCTCCGCTGGGACCGCGTCGGGGTAGAGCATCTCGACTAGCGCGACGCGCATGATGCAGCGCTCAAGCATCGCGATTCGTTCGACGCGCCAATCGATTGCGTAGCGGCCGATGATCTCGTCGAGCTGCTCACGCATGTCGTCGGCGGCGTGCACCAGCGAGCGCGTCAGCGCGCTGGCGCCGCGCTCGAGCAGATCACTGACCGGCGCGCCAGCAATTTCGGCCTCGTAGAGGACGAAGGCTGCGTCGCGGCGCTGCTCACTGCGACGTGACACAGACCGCGCGACTTTCAGGCGCGCGACATGTAGTCGCCGCTATCGGTCTGAACTTTGATTTTGTCGCCGATGTTGACGAACAGTGGAACTTGGATGATCGCTCCGGTTTCGAGCGTTGCCGGCTTATTGCCCCCGCCCGATGCGGTGTCGCCGCGCAGCCCCGGCTCCGTCTCGGTTACTTCCAATTCGACCGACGCGGGAAGCTGGAGCGTGCTTGGCTCGGAGTCGATGAAAAGAATGTCGACGTCGTCATTGGGCTTCGTCCAACGCAGCTCGTCCTCAACCAGAGCCACAGGCACTGCGATCTGCTCGAACGATTCGCTATCCATGAAGTGCGCTTCGGTCCCGTCGGAGTAGAGGAAACTCATCCTCCGCGCCTCAGAGCGAACCGAACGGAACTTCTCTCCGGCGCGGAAAGTCTTGTCGATCACGTTGCCGTCCGAGGTGCGGCGCAGCTTGGTGCGCACGAAGGCGGGGCCCTTTCCAGGCTTGACGTGCTGAAAGTCGACGACTTTGAAGACCGTGCCGTCTACCTCGATGTGATTGCCGTTCTTGAGCTGATTCGTGGAGATCATCTGAAAGGCGAGGTTAGCGCGACTCAGCGCGGCCGCGAACGCCGCACCTACGAGGTGCTACGTCGTTCCCAAGCCACCAGCGTTAGGCACGGCTCTGCCAGCGACTATTGACTTGGTTAATTGGGCGCCAAGGGGCCTCGCCGACAATCCCTGATCGCATCGTCAGGGGATCTACAGTCGCGCCAGTTAATAGCAGCCGCCTCCCGCCGACCACCCTGCGAGGAATGCGGTGCATCTCGCATTCGCGTAGTAAGTCACTGCGTTGCTGTCGACGCCGTAGTAGTAGCCGTAACTCCAACCACCTCCGTAGCCACCGTTCGCATTAGTGAAACCGGTGATAACAAAGTTGTTGTACGGGCCCGTCCCTGGCGCCTGACAGGTCCACGCAATGGAATACAAACTTTGGTAGCCCGCAAATTGTTGAGCAACTAACCCAACCGAATCGTAATACCAGTAATCATAATTGCCGTTCACCTGCTGCATCGAGGGGAGGTTTTGGCACGAACACTGATTCCCGATGCAACCGCCGGTGGCGGTGAGGTTGCCGCTTACGCACGCGGATAGATCGGAAGAGTTAGTGCCGTCGCAAGTTAATGAGGCGCGTGCAATTGGCTTAGTTGTTCGGACTTGACTGCTGGTACTCGCCAGCCCCGGCGTCGTCATGCGTGAGGGCATGTTGATAAACACGCGAGGGCTCGCCCCGCTGCGAGGCGTTCTTGCCGCTTTGATTCGAGCTAAGGACGGAAAGCCGAGCGAGCGCCGGCCGACGATCTTGTTGATCTCTTTACGCGCAAGCGTCGTGTCCGGCAGCAAGCGCGCGCTGTAGACCAGTTTGCTTGCGGA
>JAEMTR010000279.1 GCA_016462245.1 Solirubrobacteraceae bacterium | reverse complement strand
GGGCAACGCGCGCAAAGACGACCGCCGACATCGAACGCACGGCTTTGGCGTTAGCGCCGCGGCAAAGAGGAGCGCAGCGATGACGACCGCGAGCGGGCCAGCGACAGCGCCTGCGCCTTCCGTCACCGAGGCTTTTGGGTTCAGAGCGGTCCACTTAAAATCGAGCCGCGTGCGGTAGCGCATCACGGCGCGCAGTAGCGCCGGCCCAAATGCCAGCGCAAAGACGACGTTGCCGAGCGCGTGCGCGATGTTGAACGGCAGCGAGGTCGCCGAGATCGCCAGGTACTGAGTGATTCCCTGACCGCCTGCATAGGTGACCCAGATTGAGCCATCCATGATCGCGCCGAAGCCGAGCCCGGCGACGCCGCAGAGCAGCGCCAACGGGATCCGGCCGATCTGCTGCCCGGTGACGCGCCCGATGATCGCGCCAAAAACTCCGCAGAGGCCCCAGGCAACCATCTGCCAGGGGGTCCAAGGCCCTTGGCCGAAGAGCAGGTTGGAAGCCAGCGCGGCGACCGCGCCAACGACGAAGCCCGGCGCGCCACCGAGCGCGAAGCCAGCGATGAAAATGATGTCGGTCGTCGGCTTGACGTTGGGGATTGGTGCGAAGGCGATTCGGCCAATCGCGGCTAGGCCGGCAAGCGTTGCGACCAGAGCGAGCATCCGTGAGCCCGGGTGCGTGCGCTCGTACCAGAGGAAGCCGCTGATCAAAGCGGCGGCGAGGATCGCAAGCGCAGCGAACTCCCAGTTCATGGCGTTGCCTCGATTGTCATCCGCGCACGCAGCAGTGCCCCGCCCTCTTCCGGCGTGCAGGCTTGGCCTTGGCCTCCGAGCACGCGCGCGGTTTCGGTCGCGAAGTGCCAGCCACCGCTCAAAACTTCGGCCGTCGGCGCGTCGGCGACGATTCGCCCACCGGAGAGCAGCACGACGCGCTGCGCCATTGCCGCCGCCAGCTCGGTGTCGTGCGTTGCAACCAGCACAGCGGTACCGGCCGCCGAGAGCGCGCTTAGCCGAGCGATCAGATCACCCTTCGCTGCCCGGTCCATCCCCCGCGTCGGCTCGTCGAGCAGAACCGCGGCTGGGCGGGAGCCGCTCAGCACTATTGCCAGCGCCAACCGTTGACGCTGCCCACCAGAGATGTCACGCGGGTGACTCGCGGCGAGCTCCTCAAGCCCGTAGTCAGCGAGCACGTCGGCGGCAACCTCGCGATCAACGCGTTCGTGAATCAGGTAGTCGCCGGGGTTCTGCAGCAGCAGTGCGACGCGCCCTTCGCTCTCAACCTTGCCGTCGGTCGGCGTTTCGATCCCAGCGAGGATCCTCAGCAGCGTCGACTTGCCAGCGCCGTTGCGACCCATCAGCGCCGTCTGCTCGCCGGGCAGCAACGCGAGATCGAGGTTGCTCAAGACCTCGCGGCCGTCTGGCAGCTCGAAGGTCAGGCCGTGGCAACTCAGCGCCGACGGCGGGCTAGCCTCCGCGCGGCGCGGCCAGCGCGGCCGCCTGCGCTGGCGCTGCTGCTCAGTCGGCTCGGCAGCCCCGACGGCGTCGAGCAGCCCGTGAG
>JAEMTR010000100.1 GCA_016462245.1 Solirubrobacteraceae bacterium | reverse complement strand
GCGCTCGGCGGCCCGCTCCCCCACTTCGGCCGCTCGCTCGAGATCGGCGCCGGCACCGGCTACTTCTCGCTCCACATGTTGATGGCGGGCGTGATCGACGAAGCAACCTGCACCGACATCTCGCCAGGAATGATCGAAGCGCTGCAAGGCAACGCCAACCAGCTTGGCCTTGACGTTACAACGGAGGTCTGCGACGCCGAGGCACTGCCGTTCGAGGACGAAAGCTTCGAGCTTGTACTCGGCCACGCCGTGCTCCATCACATCCCCGATCTTGATCAAGCCTTCGCCGAGTTCTTCCGCGTTCTAAAACCGGGCGGCGTAGTGATCTTCGCCGGCGAGCCGTCGCGCAATGGCGATCGCATCGCGCAGCTGCCAAAGCGCGCAGCTACGACGGCCGCGCCGCTCTGGCGCGCGGCGCTGCGGGCCGCACCGGCAACCGTCGGCGATAGCGACGGCGGCGTGCATAACCACGATCTTGAGCAGCACGTTGATGTTCATGCCTTCGTCCCCTCCGAGCTGGAGGCGATCACGGGCGGCGCCGGCTTCGAAGAGGTCCAGGTTCGCGGCGAGGAGCTACTGGCCAACTGGTTCGGCTGGACTAACCGCGCACTGGAAGCAACCGCTGCGCCTGAGGACGTGCCGATGTTCTGGCGTCAGTACGCCTTCCGCGGCTACCTCGCCTTGCAGAAGGTCGACCGCAGCCTGCTCGAGGGCCGCCTGCCAGCCACGATCTTCTACAACCTGCTGCTCAGCGCCCGCCGTCCGGACTGAGCCCCGCAAGCTCGTCGCGGGCCAGCGCGGCGCGGCCCTTGATCGCCTGCTGCTCGGCGGCATCGAACTTCTGCCAGCCGCGAACCGGCATCGCCATCCGGTGATTGCCGGCGAAGCGATCCTCGTTGCGGCCGATGAAATCCCAATAGAGAGCGCTTACGGGGCAGCCATCCTCACCGGTGCGCTTCTTCGGCGAGTATTGGCAAGACGCACACCAGGCGCCGCCGCTCATCTTGTGGATGTAGTTGCCGCCGGCCGCGTAGGGCTTTGTCATCATCGCGCCGCCGTCGGCATAGAGCGCCATGCCGGCGGCGTTGGGGGCCATCACCCACTCAGCTCCGTCAACGAAGGCGCGCTCGAACCAGCCGACCACCTCCCACGGTTCAAGCCCGGCGAGCATCGCAACGTTGCCGAGCACCATCAGTCGCTCAATGTGGTTGGCGTAACCGTGGCGACGCACGCCGTCAACGACGCCGTCAAGGCAGGCCCAGCCAGTCGGCTCGCCCCAGTATGCGGCGGGAAGCGGAGCGGTGGCCTCAAGCGCGTTATCGCTCTGCCACTGCCCGCTGCGCAGCCAGTACATCCCCCACACATACTCACGCCAGCCGATCACTTGGCGAATGAAACCCTCGGCCGCTTCAATCGGCACGCGGCCTTCCTGCCACGCAGTCTCGGCGGCCTGCGCCACCTCAAGCGGCTCGATCAGGCCGAGGTTTAGTGGAACGCTGAGCAGTGCGTGGAAGAGGAATGGATTGCCAGGAACCATCGCGTCCTGCCAGGCGCCGAACTGCGGCAGGCGGTGCTCGACAAAGTCGTCGAGTGCAAGCTGGGCTTCGGCCGCCGTCACAGCGAAGCGGCGCGGCTCGTCTTCTCCCCAAAGCTCCAGCTCCCAGCCCTCCAAGTCGGCGCGCACCTGCTCGTCAATTTGATCTTCGCTCGGTCGCCAAGCGGTGGGTGCCTCGACCCCGCTCTTCGGTGGCCGGCGGTTCTCAGCGTCAAAGTTCCAGCGCCCACCGGCCGGTTCGCCTTCCCCGTCAATAAGCAAGCCGAAGCTGCGCCGCTGCTCGCGGTAGAACGGCTCCATCGTCAGCGACTTTCGACCGTCGGCCCAGGCCGCGAACTGCTCGGGCGAAGTCAGGAACTGATTGCTGCCTGTGAACTTAACTCCACGCGCTGCCAGCGCCTTGGCGGCTGAAGCGCGGTTCGGCTGTGCGCAGACGATCTCACCGCGCTCGCCGTCAAGCGCCGCTTCGAATGAAGCCGCCCCGCGGTGCTCAACGACCTCAAGGCCACGGCCACGCAGCTCCTCGGCGTAGTGGCGCATCGCGCTGAGGACGATCTGGGCGCGTGCGCGGTGAATTGGACCGCGCCCGAGCACCGCAAGCGACTCAATCATCACAACCCGCTCAGCCCCCTCTAGCGCCGGATTGCTGGCCATCAGTTGATCGCCGAGAACGAGTGCCGTGTGGCCCATCGCCGATCAGTCCTTCGGCGGCGAAACGGCCCGGTAGCGCTCGATCGTCGCGAGCCGCGCGGCCGCGTGATCGACAACCGGCGCCGGGTAATCTCGCCCGATTACGCAGCCAGCTTCGGACTGCTCGTCGTCGCTCATTAGCCACGGCTCGGCCAGTCGCTTCGTCGGCACGCCGGCCAACTCCGGCACCCAGCGGCGGACGTAATCGCCGTCTGGGTCAAAGCGCTGCTGCTGCAGGATTGGATTGAAGATCCGTCGGAAGTAGGGCGCTGGGTCTACGCCGGTCGAGGCGATCCATTGCCAGTTGCCGTTGTTCTGTGAAGGCTCGGCGTCGAGCAGCATCTCTTCAAACCACTGCTCGCCTCGGCGCCAGTCAATCTGTAAATCCTTCGTCAGAAACGAACCGACGACCATTCGCGCGCGGTTGTGCATCCAGCCGCTCGCAGCGAGCTGGCGCATTCCGGCGTCGACCAGCGGGTAGCCAGTTTGACCTTCGCACCAAGCCGCGAAGCCCTGTTCGTCATCGACCCATTCAAGCTCGCGAAACTTCTGCTGGTACTCAAGTTTGAGATTGTCCGGGAACATCAGCAGCACGTGGGCGTAGAAGTCGCGCCAGGCGAGCTGACGGACGAAAGCGGCGGCTCCGTCGCCGCCGCGCTCCTGTGCTCGTTGTTCGGTCTCCCGCGCCGAGATGCAGCCCCAGCGCAGCCAAGCTGAAAGGTCGCTGGTGCCGCCGCTTAAGTCGTCATGGCGCTCGGCGTAGGAGTCGATCGGACCGTCGAGCCAAAGCTCAAGCGCTTCCCGTGCGGCAGGCTCGCCGGGCTGGCAGAACGGCTCAGGCAGATGCTCGCCAAGCTGCGGCGTGGCCGGCAGCTCGCCGCAGTCGAGCCCGTCTGGCAGCCGCAGCTTTTCTGGTTGATCGAGCACCGGGCGGCGCGGCAGCTCGCGCTCCGCTTTCCAGAACGGCGTGAAGACGCTGAACGGCTTGCCGTTCTTGGTCCGTGGCAGCGATACGTCGGCGCAGAAGTTTCCCGGCGAGGGGATCGCTTCGACCCCGAGGGCTTTGAGCGCCTCAGTGACCTTGCGGTCGCGCTCAAGCGCGAACGGCGAGACGTCGCTGGTCCAGTAAACCTCGCTGGCACCGAGCTGCTCAGCAAGCTGCGGCAAGACCTCCTCTGGCTTGCCAGCACGGACGCAGAGCGCGCCACCGAGAGCCTGCAGCTGCTGATCAAGCTCGCGCAGAGAGCCGAGCATGAATGCCGTCCGCGGCCCACTCGCAAAGCGGCCCTCAAGCAAGCGCTGATCGAGCACGAAGAGTGGAACAACTCGCTCGCAGCTGTCAGCCGCGGCGCTCAGCGCGGGGTGGTCGTGCGTGCGCAGGTCGCGGCGCAGCCAGACAATCGCGATCTTCTCCATCGACTAACAGTACGCGCGGCCAGCCCAGCGCGATCTCAGGCTGGGCCGCGCCGAGCGCGGCTGCTTAGGCGGAGTGCTCGTAGTAGACGTCACCGAAGTTCGAGACGACAGGGTTCGGGAAGCCGCCCTCGACAGGCTGGGCCGGCATCAGGATCTCCTCAACGAAGCTGTCCTTCGACTCCTGCGAATCCCAAACGGCGCTGATCAAAATGCCGTCTGCCGTGACCGCCGCGTGATGAACGAGCTGGCCTTCAGGCAGGCCGCCTGGCGGATGTACCGCTGCAATCTCAGCGTCGTAGTTCGCTTGGCTGGCGCCTGGCCAGAAATCAACTTGTAGATAACTCATCACTTCTCCTTGCATTTGCCGGTCATACGACCCGCGTTTGGCTGATGATTCGCTTGCGAGCGACCGTACAGTGCTGGCTGGTGCTCGTGTTGAAGCTCAGTGCGAGTTAGGCCAGCGCCGGCCGTCGGCCGTAGACTGGAATGAGATGGATCAAGAACGCGTAGAAGACTTTCCGATCTTCCCGCTGGGGCTAGTTGCCCTACCCAGCGAAACAGTGCCGCTGCACATCTTTGAAGAGCGCTACCGCACGATGATCGCCGAGTGCCTCGACAATGAGCGCGAGTTCGGGATCGTTTGGACCGACGAGGACGGAGCCCACGCGACCGGCTGCGCGATGGAAGTGACCGAAGTGACGGAACGCAGCGAGGACGGTCGGATGAACATCATCACGCGCGGCACGCGCCCCTTTCGCGTGGTCGAAGAGCGCCACGACCTCCCATACCCGGCAGCCGTGATCGAATTCCTCGGCGACGCCGAGATCGACGAAGCAAGCGACGACTTCACCGAAGCGCACGCCGAGGCCTGCGAGGCCTACGCCGACCTCGTCGAGCAGGCGACCGACAAACAGCTCGAACCTGAAGAGCTGGCGGCGAAGAGCGCCTACGAGATGGCGGCAACGGTTGAGTTTGGCGCCGAGGCCAAACAGGGCCTGCTCGATCTTCGCTCCGAAGCGAAGCGGATCAAGCTCGTGGGCCAGCTGCTGCGCGCAACCGTAAAGCGGCTCGAGTTTGTTGAGCGCGCGCAGGTGCGGGCGGCCTCAAACGGCCGCGTCCGCTTCGGTTAGCGCGCCAGACCGCAGACGTTCTTGGCCAGATCTCGCGTCAACTTCGAGAGCGCAAAGAAGACCGGCGGCTGCGGCCGCGAGCTGTCGCTAAACGAGACGGTGCCGAACTCAGTGCGAACGTTGTAGCGAAGAATTGTGTACTTGCCGGGTTTCAGGTTGACCGCATTGCGCGCCGGACCGGGCTCCTTCTCATCGCCATTGAGATCACCGACTATTGCCCGCGCGTCGATCAACTGATCGCTGCTGATCTCATACTGCTTGCCACCGTTGCATTGGACCGTGCCGCCGTCGCCGACGACCATCCTCAGCTTCGCGCCCTCGATTGAGCCGCTGCGCTGGAGCACGTAGAGGTCGGCCGACGGGCCGCCGCAGCCAGCGACGGCCGCCACAGCGAGAGCCGCCAGCGCAAGCGCCAGTGCCGCTGGGCGCCGCTTCACAGCCCGACCGCCGCGCCGCCGCGCCTCGGGTCGCCGCCGCCCTCGCAGCGGCCGCTCTGAAGGTCGCGCGCTACTGCCTGCGTCCCACCAAAGAAGAGATTCTCGGCGCGGAACTCGACCAGCTCCCGCTGCCCTAGATCAACCCCTTCAAGCGCTACTCCGGGCTCAACAAAGAGCGTGCCGCCTTCGCTGTGGAGGCGCGGCGCGTTGACGGCGGCGAGCAGCTGGGCCCGTGGCTCCAGGGGGAAGTCCTGGCCG
>JAEMTR010000278.1 GCA_016462245.1 Solirubrobacteraceae bacterium | reverse complement strand
AGCGGCGTGATCACGATCGAAGGCGAAGAGTTTGCGCTCGACGGCGAGACAATGGCTCGCGTCGGCCCAGGCACGAAGCGCAAGGTCGTCGCTGGTCCTGACGGCGTCCGCATGCTTGTTCTCGGCGGCGTTCCCGGCAAGGCTTATGAGCCGCCGGAGTGGGGCGAGCTCGGCGCTCCCGACCCGATTGCGGGCTGACAATGGCGCTCGCGATTCCAAACGTTCTTTTTCAGGCTGGCCGCATCGTGATCGGCGCCGCGTTTGTTGCCAACGCTGAGCAGGCGAGCTCGCGGTGGATCGGTGAGGAGGCCGCCGGGGCCGACGGCGGCGTGATGGCGCGCGCTTTCGGCGTCCGTGACGTGGCACTCGGCATCGCGACGATCTCAGCAGCGCGCGGCGGCAACCTGCGCACGCTGCTGGCGGTGGGAATTCTCTGCGACGTCGTTGACTGCGCCGCAACTCTGGCTGCCGGGGAGAAGATTCCCCAGCAGGCGCGGCTCTTGACCGCTGCAGTGGCGGCCGGCGCGGCGCTAAACGGTGTGGCGCTGCTCGCCGCTACGCGCGACTAGCGATACTGGGCAGATGACCGACTTCCGCGTCCGCCGCGACAGCCTCGAAACCGTCGAGTTCGCCGCAGGCATGAGCGGCGACGCCGCCCAGATAGGCCCCGGCGAGGCGCTGCTGCGCGTTGATGCTTTCAGCTTCACGGCCAACAACATCAGCTACGCGACCTTTGGCGATTTCATGTCGTACTGGAACTTCTTCCCCGCCGAAGACGGATGGGGGCGGATTCCAGTCTGGGGTTTCGCCGACGTAGTCGCTTCGGAGTGCGAGGGAGTTGAGGTTGGGCAGCGCTTCTATGGCTACCTGCCGATGTCGAGCTACCTCGTCGTCACGCCGGGCAACGTCACGGCGAGCGGCTTCTCTGACTTCGCCGAGCATCGCAAGGAGCTCCATTCGATCTACAACAGCTACATGCTGACCAGCGCCGACCCGACTTATGACGCTGCGCTCGAAGGCGAGATCATGCTGCTGCGCCCGCTCTTCTCAACTTCGTTCCTGATCGACGATTTCTTCGACGACAACGGCTGGTTTGGCGCTGAGGCGATCGTGATGTCGAGCGCCTCGAGCAAAACCGCCTACGGAACCGCCTTCATGCTCGCCAGGCGCGACGGCGTGAAGGTGATTGGCCTAACCGCCGCAAGCAACGTCGAGTTTGTCGAGCGGCTCGGCCTCTACGACCAGGTCCTCTCCTACGACGAGATCGGCGAGCTCGACACTGACGTGCCGATCGCCTACATCGACTTCTCCGGCGACGCGTCGGTTCGCGCTGCGCTCCACAACCGTCTCGGCGATTCACTCGTCTTTGACTCCGCCGTCGGCGCTACTCACATCGATGCGCTCGGCGGAGCCGACGGGCTGCCAGGGCCGGCGCCGGTGCTCTTCTTCGCCCCAGCTCAGGCCAAGAAGCGCTCTGATGATTGGGGCAGTGACGGCCTGATCGAGCGGATCTCAGTTTCGCTCGACGAGTTCATCGCCTTCGTTGCCGACCCGGCCAACA
>JAEMTR010000277.1 GCA_016462245.1 Solirubrobacteraceae bacterium | reverse complement strand
GATCACGAACGCTGGGGCGATCGACTTCGTCGCCTTCAAGGCAGCCTTCGACGAGCTGATCGACAAGGCGCGCACCAACACGCTCTCGGCCGATGACCTCGTCGGAGCGAATATGACGCTGACCAATCCCGGCGGAATTGGCACCGGCGCTTCGGTGCCGCGGCTGATGCCGGGCCAAGGGACGATCGTCGCGACAGGCTCGATCGGCTACCCGGTTGGGCTTGAGAACGTCGGCGCAGCGATCGGCGCCGAGAAGGTGATGACGATCACCTCGACCTATGATCACCGCGTGATCCAAGGCGCCGAGTCGGGGCGCTTCCTTCAAGCGGTTGAGGCCCAGCTCAGCGGCGAGCATGAGTTCTACGACCAGATCTTCGCATCGCTAGGCGTGCCGCTGCCGCCGGCGCCATCTGCACCGAAGGCTAGCCACAGCGCGGCTGCGACAAGCGGTGGAGATGACCTTGAGCTGATGCAAGCAGTTCAGGCAGCAACGGCGCTGGTGAAGGCCTTCCGCACTCACGGCCACCTCGCCGCATCGCTCGACCCGCTCGGCACGCAGCCGGTCGGCGACCCAGCGCTTAACCCTGAACCGCTCGGGCTGAGCGACGCACTTATGCGGCGAATCCCATCGAAGCTGCTGCGGATCTACGTTCCCGGCGAAAACCTCGCCGAATCGCTGCCCTACCTGCGCGAGGTTTACACCGGCACGATGGCCTACGAGAGCGAGCACATCTCAAGCCACCGCCAGCGCACCTGGCTGCGTGAGCGAATTGAGGGCAGTCTCTACCGCAAGCCGCTGGAGCCAGAGCAGCAGCGCGCGCTGCTGCGCCGACTGCTGGCAGTCGACGCGCTCGAACGCTTCATGCACAAGGCCTACCTCGGCCAGCAGCAGTTCTCAATCGAAGGCCTCGACATGACCGTGCCGATGATCGACGAGGCGGTTGAGCTTGCGGCCGGAGCGGGCGCGCGAGAAGTAGTGATCGGAATGGCTCACCGTGGCCGCCTCAACGTGCTGGCCCACAACCTTGGCCGCCCATACGAGACAATCTTTGGCGAGTTCGAAGGAACCTCGACCGTTCAAGTAGTCAAGGCCGTAACCGAAATTCCGCAAGGTGGAACCGGCGACGTCAAGTACCACCACGGTTATCGGCGCGACTTCACGCTGCGCGAAGGAGCAAGTGTCCTGGTCAAGCTGGAATCGAACCCGAGCCACTTGGAAGCGGTTGATCCCGTCGTGATCGGCGCCACCCGAGCCGCGCAGACAGACCGCAGCGGCCCGGTCGCTGGGCGCAACCAAACTTTGGCGATGGCGGTAATCCTTCACGGCGACGCGGCGATGCCCGGCCAAGGCGTCGTCGCTGAGACCTTCAACCTGCAGGGCCTCGACGGCTACAAGGTCGGTGGCACGCTGCACCTAATCCAAAATAACCAGGTCGGCTTCACGACCGACATCGAAGACGCGCGCTCAACGCACTGGGCATCCGACCTGGCGAAGGGCTTCGACGTTCCGATCATCCACGTCAATGCCGACGACGTTGAGGCCTGCATCTCAGCAGTTGAT
>JAEMTR010000276.1 GCA_016462245.1 Solirubrobacteraceae bacterium | reverse complement strand
GAAACCGCGCAGTTGCAGTCCTTCCGCTCCGCCTGAGGTGGTGGCTCGGGCAGCGAAGCGAATATCAACTTGCCGTCCGTTACCTCGGCGGGCTCAGCGGCGTTGAGATCGGCGGCAGCGCCCACAATCGCTTCCCGGTCGACGCGATCAACATCGACCGCTACGCGCAGATGGACACGATCTACAAAGACGAGGAGCGGCGACTTGCGGGCCGCGCGCTTGCTGTTGACATCGTCGCCCCAGGCGACGACCTACCGCTCGAGGACAAGTCGGTCGACTTCGTGCTTGCCTCACACGTGATCGAACATTTCCCCGATCCAATCAAGGCACTACTCGAGTGGGAGCGCGTCGCCAGCCGTTACATCTTCCTTATCGTGCCCCACCGCGACCGCACATTCGATTCAGATCGAGAGCTGACGCCGGTCAACGAGCTCGTTGAACGGCACGAGGGCGGCTTCGCCTCCGACGAGGACCGACACTGGTCGGTCTGGAGCTGCGAATCCTTCGTCGAGCTCTGTCACCGAATAGGGCTACAGGTGGTCGAGACCGAAGATCCCGATAAGAAGGTCGGGAACGGCTTTGCGGTCGTGATCGCGACCGATGCAGAATCGGTGCTCAGCTCGCGGAGCTAGCGCCCCCACTGACTTCCTCGTTGGCCGCGACTACCGCGCCAGCCAGCAGCAGCGCTATTAGAGCGAGTGCTGGCATCTCCCAATCCCAATCGAGCCCGGCGTGAACCGCGAGCGCACCTAGAGCGGCGAGCGCACCGACCGATTCGGCTCCGCGCTCGCGCAGAGTAATTCGACCGGCCGACGCAACTCCGAAGATGAAGAGCCCCAGCGCCACGAGGCCAGCAATACCGAGTTCAGCTCCGGTTTCAAAGTAGAGAGAGTGAGCGTCGAGCGCAGGATCGGCGATCTTGCGCTCTTGCCTCCAGACCACCCGGAAGGAACCCGAGCCGTCGCCGATCAGCGGCTTGTCATAGAACATCCGCCCTGCGATCTTCCAGTACGAGTAACGGTTGCTCTCGTACGATGTCAGACGACGCGTATCTGCCCCGAAGCGTGGCTGGCCTTGGCTGCTGCCGTCGCCGGCCGCAACGGCAGCGAAGCCAATCAGCATCACCGCGAGCAGACTTGCCGCAAGAGCGCGCGGCGCTGACAATGGCCGGCGGTTCGGCCGTCTCACCCACCACCTCGCGAGGATCGTCGCTATCACCATCACGATAATCAGCGCTGCGAATATCGCTAGCCCTTCGCGCTCGCGGATCGCAGATGAGCCCTGCAGGGTGCGCACAGCGGGAAGCAGAGCTGCTGCAGCCGAGACAACTACACCTCCGCCGATACCAACCAATAGGACGCGCAGCTGAATTCGGTCCCTGCTGAAGACGATCAGAAGGATTGCGCCGACAGCAACGCCAAGTAGCGCCCCGCGTGAGAACGTCAGATAGACACCGAGCCCCAGCGGCACCGATGCAGCGACCGCAGCAGAGCGAAGCCAGCTTCGGCGAGTGCTGTCGGCGCCAATTCGTAGACAGAGAATCAACCCGACGCACGCGAGCATGC
>JAEMTR010000099.1 GCA_016462245.1 Solirubrobacteraceae bacterium | reverse complement strand
GTGAGATGAGCGCGATCTTCGCCCAGTGGGTCAACTCCTACAAGCGGCTCGTTCCCGGCTACGAAGCCCCGGTCTACGTCGCCTGGTCGCGCCGCAACCGTTCAGCGCTTGTGCGCGTGCCGCTCTACCACCCAGGCAAGGAGATGGCTACGCGGATGGAGCTGCGCTGCCCCGACCCGGCCTGTAATCCGTACCTAACTTTCGCCGTCCTGCTGCAGGCCGGCCTTGAGGGAATCGAGCAGGGCTACGAACTGCCGGAGCCGATGGAGCAGAACCTCTACCACCTCTCACCGGAGGATCGCCAGCGGATGGGAATTGAGCAGCTACCGGAGAGTCTTGGCGAAGCGGTTGAGCTCGCGGCGGCCTCGGAACTCGTATTGCGTACTCTTGGCGAACACACTTTTAATCGCTTTGTTGAAATCAAGCGCCGCGAGTGGGAGGAGTACCGACTGAATGTCTCTCAGTGGGAACTCGACCGCTACCTCGCGATTCTTTAAGTAGTCCTCAAAAGGAGAGAGCAGATGCCTAGTGCCGCCCGCGCAGGAATGATCACGATCGGCCCCGACCTCGAGGTCAGGCGGATGGGCTACGGCGCGATGCGCCTCACAGGCGACGGCGTTTGGGGGCCGGTAGCGGACGTCGACAACGCCCACGCCGTGCTCCGCGCCGCAGTTGAGATGGGCGTCACGCTGATCGACACTGCCAACTCGTACGGCCCCGACGTCAACGAGCAGTACATCCACGACGCACTCTTCCCCTACGCCGATGATCTCGTGATCGCGACCAAGGGCGGCATGACTCGGGCTGGACCCAGCGAATGGCAACGCAACGGCGACCCCGCGCACCTGAAGGACGAGTGCGAGGCCAGCATCAAGCGGCTCGGCGTCGACGCGATCCAGCTCTACCAGCTTCACGCGCCCGATCCGCAGATCCCGTACGCCGAATCGGTTGGTGCCTTGGCCGAACTCCAGCGCGAAGGGAAGATCCAGCACATCGGCATCTCGAACGTCGATTCGATGCAGCTCGAAGTCGCCAGCGACATCGTCGAGGTGGTCAGCGTTCAGAACCGCTTTTCGATCAGCGACCGTGACTCGCTCGAGGTGCTGCTGGCCTGCGAGCGCCACGGGATCGCCTTCCTGCCTTGGTTCCCGCTCGCCTCTGGCGGGCTTGTAGATGACGGCCCAATCGCTTCAATCGCCGCCGCCCACGAGGCGACCGTCTACCAGATCGCGCTGGCTTGGCTGCTGGCGCGCTCGCCGGTGATCGTGCCGATCCCCGGCACATCATCGCTCGCTCACCTTGAGGAGAACGTCGCCGCCGCAGCGATCCGCCTCAACGAGAGCGAGATGCGCGCGCTCGAAGTTGTCGCTTAAGCGGTAGGGGAAACGGGACCGGAGCCGGCATCTGGTTCTAGATCCGGCTCTTCTTCGGGCATGTGCTCGCCCGGTTCGCCTTCATGAGCGAGCCGCGACGGCCACCAGATCTTCTTGCCGATGTCGAGCACCAACGCCGGCACCAGCGTCGAGCGCACTACAAAGGTGTCGAGCAGCACTCCGAAGGCGATCGCGAACCCCAGTTCGGTCAGGAAGACGAGCGGTAGCGTGCCGAGGATCGCAAAGGTTCCGGCGAGCACAATTCCGGCCGAGGTGATCACTCCGCCGGTGACGGCGAGGCCACGGATCATGCCTCGCTCTGTTCCGTATTTGAGCGACTCTTCGCGCACCCGCGCCATCAGGAAGATGTTGTAGTCGATTCCGAGCGCTACTAAGAAGACGAATGCGAAGAGCGGTAATCCCGGGTCGCTGCCGGGGAATCCGAAGTCGATGTCGTAGACAACGGCGCTGACGCCCAGCGCGGCGGCGAAGGAGAGAATCACGGTCAGCATCAGCAACAGCGGCGCCGTAAAGGCTCGCAGCAGCACAATCAAGACGAGGAAGACGACAATCAGCACGATCGGAATGATCAACTTTGTGTCACGCGTAGACGCTGCGCGCAGGTCGGTCTCAATGGCGGTTGGTCCACCGACGAGAACGTTCGCGCCGCCGGCCTCCTTTGCGGCCGTCCGAATTCCCGGAATCACGTCGTACGCTTCGGTTGCGTAGGGGCTGTATGTGAGCGTCGCAGCAAGCTGCACGCCTGGTGGGCCTGCGCCTGCCGGGCGAACACTTACGACGCCAGGCACGGCCGCGACGGCCGAGGCGACGGCCTTCGCTTTCAATTTGTCTGGGACAACGATGTCGGTCGGTGCGTTCTCGCCCGCAGGGAATGAGGTTGCGAGCATTTCCTGACCCTGCACAGATTCAACGTCGCCACGGTAAGAGTTGCCTTGCGTCAGGCCGGTCGAGAAGTTCAGTAGGCCAAAACTCATCGCCACTAGCAGCAGGGCGGTGACGATCCAAACTGCGCGCGGGCGCTTCTGAATCCACTCGCCCCAGCGCCGCCAGCGTCCGTGTTCTGCGTCGGCACCCTCGTCGCCAACGCGCGGGATAAAGGGCCAGAAGGCGCGCCGCCCGGTGATTGCGAGCAGCGCCGGCAGTAGCGTCAACATCGCGATCATCGCTATCCCGACGCCAAGCGCGCCGAGTGGCCCGAGGCCCGCCGTGCCGTTCACCTCGGCAAGGGTCAGGCAGAAGAGAGCCAGCATCACGGTTACGCCCGAAGCGATGATCGCGGGGCCGGCGGCGCTCGCGGCGTTAGCGGCCGCAACGTGTTTATCGTCATGCTGGCGCAGCTCTTCTCGGTAGCGCGATACGAGCAGCAGCGCGTAATCGGTGCCAGCACCGAGCACGAGGATCGACATGATCGACGACGATTGACCGTTGATCGTCACGCCGAACTCAGTCAGCAGGTAGCCAATGGAGCGGCTGGCCAGCTCGGCGAAGATCACCGTGAAGAGTGGAATCCAAAGGAAGATCGGGCTGCGGTAGATCACCGCCAGCAGGAAGAAGACGAGGCCTACCGCGGCGAACAGCAGCGTGCCATTAATGCCCTCAAAGATCTTGATCGCGTCGGCTGAGAAGCCGGCCGAACCGGTGACCTTCGCTTCCAGCCCGCCACCGGGGTCATTGACGACTTCGCGCACCTTGTCGACTGGGTCCAGAATTGTCTCCGCTTCGCCGTTGGTCGTGATGTTCGCGACCAGCAGCTCGGCCTGCCCGTTCTTTGAGGGGATCGGCCGGGCGAACGGCGTTGTGTTCGCTAGCTTCAGCGCGTTGAGCTGCTTTCGGTTCTGCTCAATGCGGGCGCGGTCGGCGGCCGTCAGCCCACTTGGGCGGCGGTAGACGGTGACGATCGAGACCGTCTCCTTGCCTTGAATTACTTTGACCGCCGTCAAGGCTTTGGTCGATTCAGCGCTAGCCGGCAGGAACGAGGCCGAGTCGTTCTTCTGGACTTCCTCGAACTTGGTCGGGAACTGAAGTGCTGAGAAGACGACGAGCAGTCCGACCCAGATCGCGACGACGACCCACTTCGCGCGGCGACCGGCAGGAATGGCAAGGATTCTTTTCATCGGACGCTGGAGGATACGAATCTGGCGGGCGGATCGGCCAGCGCCTCGCGCGCGCTTGAATTAGGCGAGCGCGTCGGCGAGCGCTTCAGCGCCCGTAACTGGTGCCGAGCAGGCGAAATTCTCGCAGAGGTATGCCGCGGTCTCACCGTCGACCGGCGTGCGGCCTTCGAGCAGAGGCACAACGCTCTCGTCACCGCTGCCGTCACCTCCCGCAACAACTAGCCGCGGCCGCAGCTCGCTGCGGACGACCTCGAGTAGCGGGCCGAGCTCAGCACCCACAAGCGCCAGCTCGCGCGCCGGCCCGACGTGAAGATCGATCGCCTGCAGCGCATGGCCAAAGGCCTGCGGGTGACGCACGACATACGGGCGCACCAGTCGCAGCTGTCCGAGCCCCGCCTCGGCGTAACGCGCGTCGCCGCTCAGCAGTGACAGCCGCAAAAGCCCTAGCGCGGCGCTGGAGCCGCCGGAGGGAAGGGGAGAGTCCTCCATCTCCTTGCGCCGCGCCACAAGCTGCTCGCCGTCGCTGGCGGTCGAGAAGAAGCCGCCACGCTCAGGGTCGCCGAAGCCGCTCAAAATCGCTTCTGCCTCTGAGACGGCGGCCAAGTACCACTGCGGCTCAAAGGTCGCCTCGTAGAGCGCCAGCAGCCCTTCGAGCAGCATCGCGTGGTCTTCAAGGTAGGCGCGCAGCTTCGCCTCACCCTTGTTGAAGCTGCGCAGCAGGCGGCCATTTTCGTCGCGCATCTGCGTGATCAGGAAGTTCGCTGTGCCGCGCGCGGCGGCGAGGTAATCCTCACGGCCGAGCACCGCGCCGGCCTCGGCCAGCGCACTGATCATCAGCCCGTTCCAGCTCGTCAGGCGCTTGTCGTCGGTGCCCGGGCGCACGCGCTCCGCGCGAACCTCCAGCAGCCGCTCGCGAATCCGCAGGCGCACCGCTGGCCCAGGCTCGGCGCCGCGCGACTCAAGAATGTTCAGGCCCTCAAAGTTGCCTCCCGCGCTGGCGCCAAACCAAGCGATCGCCGCGTCGACATCATCGCCCAAAGCGGCGCGCAGCTCTTCCAGCGACCAGACGTAGAACTTGCCCTCTACACCTTCGGAGTCAGCGTCAAGCGCGCTGTAGAAGCCGCCGTCGGGCGCCAGCATCTCGCGCAGCGCCCAGTCGAGCGTCTCCTCGCAGGTTCGCTTCAGGATCTCATCGCCGCTGACCTGCCAGCCGTGCAGGTAGGCGCGCGCCAGTAGCGCGTTGTCGTAGAGCATCTTTTCGAAGTGCGGAACCGTCCAAGCAGCATCAACGCTGTAGCGCGAGAAGCCGCCGCCAACCTGGTCGAAGATCCCGCCCGAAGCCATTGAGCGCAGGCTCTGCAGCGCCATCGAAGGTTCATCCCGCGCCAGCAGCAATTCGATCGCGCTGGCGTTCGGGAACTTCGGCGCCGAGCCCCAGCCGCCGTTGATCGCATCGAAAGGCAGTGCCAGCCGCTCCAGCGCTTCGGTCAGCAGCGCGGCGTCGAGCGGATCCTCGCTCGCCTCGAGCTTCGCGGCGCCCGAGAGGCGTTCCAGCCCGGCCTCGGCCTGCTCGGCGATCTCTTCGCCGCGCTCCGCCCAGGCTTCTGCGATCGCCGTCAAGACCTGAGGCCAGGAAGTCATTCCCTGCCGCGGCTGCGGCGGGAAGTAGGTGCCGCCGTAGAACGGAAGCTGGTCGGGGGTCAGGAAAACGTTCAACGGCCAGCCACCTTGGCCGGTCATCGCCTGCACTGCTTCCATGTAGATCGCGTCCACATCGGGCCGCTCCTCGCGGTCAACTTTGATGCAGACAAAGTTCTCGTTCATCAGCGCGGCGATCCCGGCGTTCTCAAAGCACTCGCGCTCCATCACGTGGCACCAGTGGCAGGCCGAATAGCCGATCGAAACCAACATCGGCCTCCCGAGCTCACGTGAGCGAGCGAGCGCTTCCTCACCCCAAGGCAGCCAATCGACCGGATTCTCGGCGTGCTGGAGCAGGTACGGGGATGTTTCGGCTTTCAACGCATTTGCCACGCTCAGAACGCTAGCG
>JAEMTR010000098.1 GCA_016462245.1 Solirubrobacteraceae bacterium | reverse complement strand
GACGCGGACTGAGCGCCCGTTAGCTCTCGCTGCGGAACGCAGTCAGCTCGTCGTGGTCGATCGAGTAGCCATGCTCAGGCCCCGGGAACGAACGGTCGCGGACATCATCAGCAAACGCGCTGACGCCGTCGACCATCTCGTCGAGAATGTTGGCGTAGCGCTTGACGAAGCGTGCCCCGAGGCCCTCGCGAATACCGAGCAGGTCATGGAAGACGAGCACTTGGCCGTCGACGCCGCCGCCGGCGCCAATGCCGATCACGGGAACTGAGATCCGCGGCATGATCTCGGCCGCAAGTTCAGATGGGATTGCTTCGAAGACAATCGAGAAGCAACCGGCCTGTTCCAACGCGATCGCTTGGTCGCGGATTAGTAGCGCTTGCTCCGCGGTCTTGCCCTGAGCGCGGTAGCCACCGAGCGCGGTCGACGTTTGTGGCGTCAGTCCAACGTGGCCCATAACGGGGATCCCGGCATTGCTGATCGCGCGGGCACGGGCAACCGACGTTTGGCCGCCGCCTTCGAGCTTGACGGCGGCGCAGCCCGCTTCTTTCACGAACCTCAGAGCCGTCGTCACAGCCTGTTCGTCGCTGACTTCGTAGGAACCGAAGGGAAGGTCGCCGACAAGGAATGGCGAGCTGAGGCCACGACGGGCGGCCTTCGCCAGCATCAGGATCTCGTCGAGCTCGACTGGGACGGTTGAGTCGTAGCCGAGCACAGTCATCGCGCCGGAATCGCCGACGAGCACGATGTCAACACCGGCCTTCTCGGCTGCGAGCGCGCTCGGGTAGTCGTAGGCCGTGACCATCACGATCGGCTCGCCAAGCCGCTTCATCTCGGCGAGGCGGGGGAGGGTCATCGGCAGGCTCGAAGCGTCGGCCGGGATTTCGATTCGGTTTGGCATCGTGGACATTCTCTGCTCCTTGTCTTGTGGTCGACGCCGCCTAACGGTTGGCGGTCGCCGCCTCTCGATTGGCAATCACGGTCAAGTTGTCGATCAGTCGCACCCCGTCGACCGTTGCGGCGCAGGCGATCAGCAGCTTGCCGCTGAGCTGGCGGGCTGGCTCCAGCGTTTCGGCGTCCGTGATCGCGAAGTACTCCGGTGTGATGCCAGCAGCCCGGAGGCGCTCGACGCCGACGGCAGCGACGTCCTTGGGCGACGTGGCGCTGCCGTCGCTAATTGCTTCGGCGGCAGCCTGCAGTCCCGCGGAGATCGCCAATGCCTGCTCGCGCCCCCCGGCCGACAGCCGCGCGTTGCGACTTGAGAGCGCCAGGCCATCCGCGTCACGGACGGTGTCGGCGGTGACGACTTCGACCGGTATCCGGAGATCGGCTGTGAAGCGCCGCACGACCAGCGCTTGCTGCGCGTCCTTTGCGCCAAAGTAGACGACGTCGGGCGCGACGACGTTGAGCAGAATCGTGACGACCGTCGCCATCCCGTCGAAGTGGCCAACGCCA
This sequence comes from Solirubrobacteraceae bacterium, assembly GCA_016462245.1. Lineage (GTDB taxonomy): Bacteria > Actinomycetota > Thermoleophilia > Solirubrobacterales > Solirubrobacteraceae > F1-60-MAGs163. The sequence continues at coordinate 4,127 of JAEMTR010000098.1, read as the reverse complement.
CGCTCTTGCCCTTCGAGTGTCTCGGTCAGAGGTCCGCGCACTCGGACGCTGCTGGCAAAGTCTGTGGGGTAGATCTCTTCGACGCTGGGGGTGAAACAGATCGTCGCTCCGGCGCTGGCGGCAGCATTCGCGTCGCCTTGCTCGTCGCGTGGGTACTGCTCAAGGTCTTCGGCCTTATTGAACTGGGTCGGGTTAACGAAGATCGACACGACGACAACGTCGTGCTCACGAGCGGCGCGCTCTATCAGAGCACAATGTCCGCTATGCAGGGCACCCATCGTGGGAACGAAGCCAACCGTAGCCCCGTTGGCGCGGCGCGCAGCAATCGCGTCCCTCAATTCGGGGACTGTTCGAATCGTTTGAACGATGCGTTCTGTCATTTCGGTCCAGTTCCCTAACGAGATACCGGTCGCGCATTAAGTGGTGCTTCGCCCGCCAACTTCCACCTGCTCTACACGGTCCGCACCCGAGGGTTACGGCCATCAACCCGAAAGGTAGCAGTCGCCCCTACTGACTCTGGTCTGTAAACGATTGTTTTGACGCTTCGACTCTGTCGCGGGGGTCTAAAACGGCGGTGGTCGCTGCGGTTCTCTGGCCGGCGGCCACCTGAAGGACCTCCAGCGTGCCGCGCGCGGAACGCTCCCAGCTGAGCACTTCGGCGCGCGCGCGGGCCTGAACGCTTAGACGCGTTCTTAGCGGTTCATCATCGACAAGCCGCTGGGTGGCGGCGACAAGATCGTTGAGCGTTTCGCCGGGAAGCCCTGTTTGGCCGTCTACGATTGACTCCCGCAGGCCGCCCACGGGGTGTGCCACGGTTGGCGTGCCGCTTGCTGCGGCCTCGAGCGTCGCCGACGACCATCCCTCGGCCGCTGAGGCCGTGGCAGCGAGCCAGGAGCGGCTGAGCAAGACCTTCTTCGTCTGCTCGTCCACGTGGCCATGGAAACGGACTCGATCCCCCAACCCACGAGCCGCGACTTGAGTCTTCAGTTCCGGTCCATGGTTGCCGTCGCCGACTACGGCGGGAACGAGATCATCGACCTCAACCAATACCCTTGGCCGTTCGAAGAGAACAGCGTTGCTGAGATCAGTGCCTCACACGTGCTTGAGCACCTCGACGACTTCAATCACGTCGTGACTGAGATCTGGCGCATCTGCGAGCCCGGCGCGCTGGTCGATGTTGCCGTGCCGTTCTTCCTCTCGACGAAGTTCTATTCAGAGCCCGACCATCGGATCCCGTTCGGAATCCGGAGCTTCGATAATTACGAGTTCATCGGCGAACGCAAGCTGCGCTTCTACGAGCAGTGGAAGCTGAAGTGGCGGACAAACTATGAGAGCGACGCCCAATTCTTGATTGAATCGAAGCGCTTTCACTTCTCAAACTTTGCTGTGCTCAGCTGGCTAGACCGAATCATCAACCTCGAGCCGGTGATCTTCGAGCGCTTCTTTGCAACCCTTCTCACGCCCGAAGAGGTTTACTTCCGCCTGCGCGTTGTCGGCAAAGCAGGCGATCAACCGTTGGGCTGATTGGTCCAGCGGCAGATTAAGACCGCCTCAGCGCGATAGATCAGCATGTCGTACTTGGCGTCGCTGACGGTCGATGGGTCAACCTCACGCCAGAGCGTCGACGGGTAGCGGCAACGAAGCGCTCGAACGTCATCGAATTGCAGCTCGCCGCTGCGGATCGCGGCGTCAAGACGCGGGTGATAACCGACCGGAACCGTGACGAGCAGCTGACCGCCCGGGGCAACTAGTCGCTTGAGGTGCTCTGTGGCGCGCAGTGCGAGCTCAGCGTCGCGGTTCGGTTCGTCCCAGCCGACGTGTTCGAGCGTGGATACGCACAGAACAAGTTCGTAGTCCGGGTCGGGCGCGAGATCAAAGATGTCGAGCTGCTCAATCCCTTGGCCGGTCTCGTACTTGTCAATGATCCGATGGTCGTGGTTACCGTAGTGATTCATCACGGCCCCGACTTCGATTGTCCGCGACCCGGGCACGGCTTCTAGCGCAGCCTGCGCGATAGGGATTTCGACGGCGCGCTCAGTGAGCCACGTCCAGTTGTGCCACGAGTCGCGGTAGGGAAGTCGGCTCTGGCCCAGGGCGAAGCTTGGTTCGCTGCGCACCCGTCGCGCGATCGCCGGCCCGGCGACGAATCGCGACCCCCACCCGAGCGCGCTTCGAAGCGTGGGAATAGTTCCACGCTCGCGCGCAGAGCGGAGCATCCGGGCGCGCGGCCCGGGCGGCACGTAGGCTCCGGCGACTGCGTCTGAGCTATCCGGCGGTTCACTAGTCACGGCGGCGAGCATAACCTCGCTGATGGTCTTAAGCGGTGCCATTAGCCCATCTTTGGTGCTCTGCTTACGTATGATCGCGCGGTATGAGATTGCGCCGACAGCTCTCGCAGCGCCGCCTTATCGCGCCCTTGCTGCTAACCGTCGTCGCGGTTGTCATCTCGTTCTGGCAGCGGCCGCACATGCGCTACACCGATCAGCGGATCGAGCTCATTACTGCGCCAGGTCGCTTTCTCTCTCAGGTAGGCGATATCTGGTCGTCAACGATTGACCTTGGCCACATCCAGACCAGCCAGTTTGTTGGCTACCTGTTTCCAATGGGTTCGTTCTTCGCGATCGGCGACGCTGCTGGAGTCCCGCTGTGGATTGTCCAGCGGCTGTGGATCGCGGCAGTCTTGGCACTCGGCGCCTGGGGCGTAGTGCGGCTCGTCGAGCGTCTTTTTCCGTCGCGGTCGCAGAGCGCCGGGTTTATCGCAGGCTTGATCTTCATCACCGGCCCCTACATCACCGTTGGCCTCACCCGAGGAACGGCGTGGCTACTCGCGGCGTCGCTGCTGCCATGGCTGCTGCTCTGGACCAGCAAGGGCATTGCAAAGCCGACCGGTTGGATTGCGCCGGCAGTCGTCGCGCTGCTGCTCGCTGCAGCGGGCGGTGGTTTGAACGCTGCCATCGTCGTCTGGCTACTTGCAGCGATAGTGCTCTTCGGCCTCTTTGAGGCTTTCGGGCCAGTCGGTCTGCGGCCGGTGTTGGCGTTCACCTGGCGCGCCGTAGTCCTCTGCTTCCTGACTTCGCTCTGGTGGGTAATCCCGGTCGTCATCCAAGCCAGGTTCGGGGCCAACTACCTGACCTTCACCGAACACGCGGAGGCGATCCTGCACACGCCCAGCGCATCTGAGTCGCTCAGGCTGATGGGTTACTGGGTTGCGTACATCAATGGCTATCCCGACCTAGATCCACAGCTACCCGCGATCGGTGGGTACCTGCTCAGCGCACCGACGATCCTCGCGACGTTCGCTGTCCCAGGAATCGCGATAGCGAGCTTGCTATTCCTGCGCCGCTGGCGCTACGGAGCTTTCTTCGCACTTTTACTGGCGCTGTCGGTGCTGGCGATGTCGGTCGGTTTCCCCCAGCAGAGCTGGATCGGCCGAGCCGTCACTGACCTCTACTACAGCGCCGGCCTGCTGCAGTTCATGCGGACGACCTATAAGGCTGCGCCGCTTGCCGCGCTCGCACTCGCCTGCTTGGCCGGAGTCGGGCTCGGGAGCGCGTTCGATGCCGTTAGGTCGGTTCGCCTGAACGTAAACGGATCCGGGCGCGCTGTCTGGCCTGCGTCAGCAGTGCTCATTGTGCTGGTAGGTGGGCTGGTTCTGCTCTGGGGCCGGCCGCTTTGGTCTGGCAACGCAGTCGACTCAAAGCTCTTCTTCTCGTCGGTGCCCGCGCCGTGGGTCGAGGCGATCGATCAAGCCCAAACTGCGACTCCGGCGGATACACGAATAGCGGTATTGCCAGGTGAGCTTTTCGGCTGGTACACGTGGGCAGGGACACAAAATTCGGTGGCTCCGGGGCTGTCAGATAAGCCGGTGCTGGTTCGCCAGCTCACGCGGCCGGCGACCGAGCAGGCGGCGCAGCTGCTGGACACTTTCGATGCGCGCGTGCAGCAAGGTCGTCTCACTCCAGGGCAGCTTTCACCGCTGCTTCAGCTGATGGGCGTTGGACGAGTTTTGGTCGGCACTGACTCATCGCCGCTGCGCAGCGAGGCGCTCGATCCCGCCCGGGTCGAGGCCGAGCTCGCTCAGCAGCCGGGGTTCGCCAAACCAGCGGCAAGCTTCGGGCGCGTGACCA
>JAEMTR010000275.1 GCA_016462245.1 Solirubrobacteraceae bacterium | reverse complement strand
CGCAGATGGCCGCCAAGACCGGCGCGGCGATTCACATTTCGCTCTACGAAGAGGCGCCAGCCGACGACGGCCGCGGCTTCAACACGGCGATCGTCGTCTCACCCGAAGGTGAAATTCTCACGCGCACGCGCAAGACGCACATTCCAATCAGCGCCGGCTACTACGAGGACACCTGGTTTCGGCCCGGGCCGCCCGAGGAGATTGCTCAGGTCGCGGAGGTCTGCGGCGCCAAAGCAGGCTGGCCTACGTGCTGGGATCAATGGTTCCCCGAATTGGCCCGTCTCTACGCCCTCGGCGGAGCCGAAATGATCGTCTACCCCACCGCGATCGGCTCCGAGCCCGACTTCCCAGGCTTTGACACCGAGCCGCTCTGGCAGCAAGTGATCACCGCCAACGGCATCAGCAGCGGCACCTTCATGGTCGCCGTCAATCGCTACGGCGACGAAGGGCCGCTGAGCTTCTACGGCAGCTCGTTCATCAGCGACCCCTACGGCCGCGTGCTGGTGCAAGCCGGGCGCGACGAGGATGCCGTGCTGGTCGCCGACCTTGAGTTCGACCAGTGCCGCGACTGGCTCGACCTATTTCCCTTCAACGAGACCCGTCGCCCCGACGCTTACGAGCGGTTAAGCTGATCGCTATGAAATGTCTCCTCGCACCAATCGCAGTCGTCGCAGCGCTCGCACTCGCATCGTGCGGCAGCTCCTCAACGCTCAGCAGTGAGCAGTTCACCGGGCTTCAAGACCAAGGCAAGCAGTTCGCCAAAAGCATGGAGACGGTCGGCACCGACGCCTCCTCCTGCGCCGCAGGCGCATCGGCTGGTAAGGGCGCTAACACGCCGCCTGACGCAAACATCGTCAAGACCTGCCTCGCCAGCGCGCTCGTCAAATCGCAGGCCGGTCTGACGAAGATCATCGACTACACAGACAATCTCGCCGGCGAAGTTGACGGCACCTGCAGCACGGACCTCAAGGCGCTCAGCGCCGCGATGACCGACGTCAAAGCGACCTTCGCAAAGGCTGAAGCGCAGGCCCGCAAGCTCGACCTCATCAAGATGCAGGAGACGCTGGGAACAATTAACGCGACAGAGATCACGAACACCGGCGCTGCGGCCGAGAAGTCCTGCAAGTCGTAGCCGGCTGCGCGGTGGTGATCGGCCAATGAGTGAGTGGGCCGACGAGTTTTTCCGCAACTGGCAGATCGCCTGGAATACCGGCACCGCTGAGGTGCTCGAATACGTCACCGACGACATTGAGTACTGGGACGTGACGCTGGAGCAGCCGATCCGCGGCCGCGAGGCTTACGCCAAGCATTGCGACGGCTTCTTCGCCGCCTTCAGTCAGCTTGACTGGTCGATGCGCGAGCCGGTCGTTCACGAAGGCGACCGCGTTGCAGAACCGTGGGCCTTTCGCGGCCTCAACAGCGGCCCGCTTTGGATCGGCCTTCCGGCCAGCGGCAAGTGGCTTGAAACGAAGGGCACCGACATCTTCGAATTCCGCGACGGCAAGGTTTGCCGCGAGCACTCGTTCTACGACGTAGTCAGTTCGCTGCGCCAGCTCGGCCTCTGGCCGGGGATCGGCAGCAGCGC
>JAEMTR010000097.1 GCA_016462245.1 Solirubrobacteraceae bacterium | reverse complement strand
GTCTACATCAAGTCGGCCGACGGCAGTGGCGCTTGGCAACAGTTCAGTAAGCCGCTTGTAACTGCGCTGCACTCCGCCGGCTTGCGCGTCTGCGGCTGGCAGTTCGTTTACGGCGCGAAACCGACCGCCGAGGCCCGCGCCGCCGCCGCCACAAAAGCCGCGGGAGCCGACTGCCTAATAATCGACGCTGAATCAAGCTATGAGGGCCGCTATAGCTCAGCGCGTACCTACATGAAGGAGCTGCGTCGGCTTGTCGGCGCGAAGTTCCCACTCGGTTTCACGAGCTTCCCGTACGTCGATTACCACCCGTCGCTCCCATACTCCGTATTCCTCGGGCCAGGCGGCGCCGAAGTAAACATGCCTCAGGTCTACTGGCGTGACATTGGTGACTCGGTCGCAGAATCGATGAAACACACTTGGCGCGAGAACCGCATCTACGGCCGGCCAATTCATCCGATCGGCCAGACCTATCAGTCTCCATCATCTAGCGAAATTCTCAGCTTCAGGCGCCTAGCGGCCGGCTACAAGGCGCCTGGTTACAGCTGGTGGGAATGGTCGACGACCTCAACCAAGCTCTGGAAGGCGCTTGGGCAGACGCTTCCGGCCGTGAGCGCCCCGGCCGACCCCGGTTGGCCGCTGCTGCGGCGCGGCGCAAAGGGCGACCCGGTCGTCCGTGCGCAACAGCTCTTGGCCTCAGCCGGTTCGAAAACGCTCAAGGCAACCGGCGTCTACGACAGTGCCACCGTCGCCGCAGTCAAGAGCTTCCAAGCATCACGCCAGCTAACTGCGGATGGTCAACTCGGCGCGGCGACTTGGGTGCTGCTTGGCAAGGTTACGGTCGCGCTAGCGCGCAATCGAGCACAGGCTGCGGCGGCGATCGCCCGCGAAGCCTCAGCATCCGCCTCTGTGCCGCAGTCATCAACGCTGCCCGCAGTAAAGAACGAGCTCCGCGGCCAGCCTTAACGCCGCCAATCTCTGTGCGTCCGTTGCACTAGCTAACTTTTGAGCCGCTAAGTCCCTACGACGGAAGGCATCTCCTATGGAAGCCGGCGGCCCAGCAGTCCCTCCACAAACTCCAGGTTCAACTCCACCAGCCTACGAGGCGCCAGGCGCCAACGGCGGCCAATCCGGCTCGCCTTCCGGCCTTTGGTGGGTGGCAGCGGTAGTAATCGCGATCGCGCTCGGCGTTGGCGGCTACTTCCTTGGCAGCAACCATGAGGCTGACAAATACAAGCCCGGCGCCTCCGGCTATCAAGAGATTTACACCGCTGGCGCCCAGGCAGGCACAGCGGTAGGAGATGAGGCCGGCAAGAAGACCGGCGCCAGTTACGGAAAGAAGGTCGGTTATAAGAGCGGCAACGCCGACGGGATCAAGGAAGGGACGGCCTCGGGAACGGCCGCTGGAGCGTCGGCTGCGCTTGGCGGTTTCAGCTGGACCAACGGCACGCATTACATCGTGACGACGATCGACCCGACATTGAACGGCGTTCCGACGGCGATTCATACGCAGTCACCGATGGAAACGAACGTCGAGTACTCACTCTGCAACGGCGACACGACGACCGTCTGCAGCACAGCGAAGAAGTAGCTCAGCGGATTAGCGGCGCGGCGCGTGGCCCGCTGGGGCTGCGCGCCGCTGCGCCCGCTGGCCGATTCCAGCTCACCGCGCGGCCGTCGATCACACCACTAGCCGAGTTCCAAGAAGTTATTTTCACTTTGCCGGTAGATGCCCCACTGAGCGTCAGCGTGCCTCGTGGACCGGAAGATAAGAGGCGCAGTGACCCATTTACCGCGAGGTCGGACGAGTAGCGATAACTGCGAAGCACGACCGATTCGATCGGCCCGTTGCTGGCGTCGAAGCTGCCTCCCCTCAGGCCACCCCCACGAGGCTCGACTCCCGCGGCAAGCATCATGTAGGCCGTACCTAAAGCGTCACTAACACCGTTAAACGCAACCGATAGCGCGCGGCCACGTGTGCCAGCGACTCCGCTCGCTGGTTTAGCATCGGCAACCTTCCGCGGCGCAAGCGGAACCGGACGAACCCCATTGTCGCTGTTGGCGCACGGCGATCCGACCTTAATGCCGGCAGCAAATCGCTTCAGGGCCGTCGCCACGCAACCGGTTGTATCGGCGCCGAGGACGTCGTGGCCGGCGCCGCGAAGCCGCACGAGGCTGGCCTTCGGGATTAGCGCCGCCGTAGCCGCAGCGTTCTCAGCGGGAGTGCGCAGGTCGAGCTGGCCGGCCAAGATCAGCGACGGGACATTCGGCAGTGGCCCCGATGCTGGCGCGGTGTCGAACTGGGTTGGAAATAGGAGGCAATCGCTAGCCACGCTTCGCGAGCGAACGTTCTCCGCCGTCAACGGCGAGTAGCTGGAGGGATTTATCGCGCTGAGAGCGCTCGCCACGAGCGGCGCCCGCGTGGCGGTCGGACTGGAAAGCGCGTAGGGCAGCTCAAAGTCGAGGCAGCTTGTAATTACGTTCAGACCAAAACTCAGCTCGCGCGCTGACAGCGCTGCGCCGCCAAGAGCAGACTGGAGCCGAAGCAGCGGCGCGTAGTCGTCCGCACGGGCGGCCGCCATCGCAGCAGGAAGCTGCGCCCGCAGCTCAGCGTTGAGGTCGCCGCCGATGATGACGCTGTCGATCTCATCCTGGTTCTCATAGGAGGAGGGCCGAGCGCGGCCGCGGGAGTCGTAGATTTGGCCCCGCAGCGGAGCTGACGCCACGCGCGCCATTACCGCCGTTAGGTCACCGACCGGATCGGTGGTTATCCCCTCACAGCGCCGGGCAGCGCATTGCTCCGCCGTGACGCGCTTGATTGCCGCGCGGCTGTCGAGGTAAAAGCCGCTCGGCTGGCTGGGCCCAACGACCGAATCGAGGATCAGCGATTCGGTCTTCCCCGGGTGGACGCGGGCGTATTCCTCAGCGACCCACGTCCCATAACTGACACCCATCAGCGCGACTTTTCGGGCGCCGAAGGCGGCTCGCACAGCGTCAAGGTCAGCGACGCTGTCAAGAGTGGAATAGAAGCGCCGCCGCGAACCGATCTGCTGGGCGCAGTCACGCACCAGAGAGCCCGTCAATGGCGCTGCCTCAGTCAATTTCTGCAGCTCCGGGCACGAGAGAGCGCCCGACGAACCAGTACCGCGCTGGTCGATCACGACTAGCCGGCGGTTGCGCAGCATTGGCGAGAGGCTTGAAGCGAACTGGTCGGCAAACGGAATCGCCGCCTGCCCCGGCCCGCCGGCCAATGCGACGATCAACCCGGCACCGCGCGGAAAGCGGCGCTGAGCCGCAACCCTGAGCTTTATCTTGCCCGGCGATTTTCCTGAGTGATCAAGAGGGACGGTTAGCGTCGCGCAGCGAAACTGACTGCTCTGCGCGCAAGAGCCAAACTTCAGTGCTACTGCATTAGTTGCCGTCAGGCACAGCGCAACGAGGCTGAGAACGAGCGCGCAGCCCAGCAGATGTCGCCGCGCGACCATCGCTCAAACCTACTGCGCGCGAGCAGCGATTGCGCCGACTCGCGAATATCTACTCACCGTCCTCCGCTTGCTGTTGATCGGTGCTGGCTGGCCGCGCCAGGAAACCAGCACAGCTCCCAACCGGTATCCGCGGGTAGCGCGGGAAGCTCGGATCCTCGGCGGCGCGCTCGCAGAGCGAGAAAAGCGAACCGCGCGTCGTTGGCACGACTCGCTGGAAGAGACAGCCGCCACAGAGTCCAAAATTCGGTTCGCTCATCGGGCCACGAGATTACCGCCGTACCCTGATAGGGAGCGCTTAGGTGCCCTTCTTCAATCTCTATGACTAATCCAAACTCAGAACAGCTTGATGCGCCCGACTCGGGGATGACAACCTTCTTAAGGCTGCTCGGCTTTCTGCGCCCGTACCGGCGCAGCGTCTTTGCCTCGCTGAGTTTCGCGCTGCTGGCGATGGTGATGACGGTTTCGATCCCTTGGTTGACCGGCCAAGCGATCAACAAGATCTACGCGGGCGACAAAGCGAATCTCAAACTGCTCGCGGGAGCTGTCCTGTTAGCGGGAATCCTGCGAGCGATCTTGACGATTATTCGGCGCCTCGTCGCCGGTCGCGTCTCGCTCGGGGTCGAATTCGATCTGCGCGCGCGGATTTACGCCCACCTGCAATCGCTGGAGCTTGCCTTTTTCGATCAGCAACAGACCGGGCAGCTGATGTCGCGCGCCACTGTTGACCTCCAAGCCGTCCGCTTCTTCCTCGGCTATGGCCTCGTCTTCCTGATCCAGGCGCTGCTGACGATCGGCCTTGCAGCGATTGCGATGTTCTTGACCGACCCGCTCCTGGCGGCGCTCTCGCTAGCACCGGTGCCGTTCGTGATCTTGATTGCGTTCCGCTACGGACGACGCTCACGGCCTGCTTTACAGGAGGTTCAGCAGCGAGTTGCTGAGCTGACGGCTGAGGTCGAAGAGAACATTGCGGGAGTGCGCGTCGTCAAGGCCTTCGCCGCGGAGAAGCGCCAGAGACTGAGCTTCGACTACCGCGTCGGCCGAGTTTTCGACCAGTCGATGGTTTCGACGCGACTGACAGCTTTCTACGGCCCGTTCATTGGCTTCCTGCCGCAGCTTGGGCTCGCCGCAGTGCTCTTCTTTGGTGGCCGCCAAGTGATCAACGGCGAGCTCTCGATCGGCGCCTTCTCAGCCTTTTACACCTACTTGCTGATGCTGATCGCGCCGATGCGGACGTTCGGGATGATGCTCGGCCTCTCTCAGCGCGCGACCGCATCCGGAGGGCGCATCTTCCAGATCCTTGACCGCCAGCCCGAGGTGACCGCCGAGCCGGGCGCGGGACCGTTGCCAGATGGCGGCGGACGCGTGCAGTTCGAAAATGTGACGCTGCGCTACCCCGGTGCCTCGGGCGACGCGCTTGAAGGAATTGAGCTAGACGTCCGTGCCGGACTCACGGTCGCGTTGGTCGGCGGCACCGGCTCTGGCAAGAGCTCGCTCGTTCAACTGATTCCGCGGCTCTATGACACAACAGGCGGCCGTGTTTTGGTCGACGGCGCCGACGTCCGCGACGTTGACCCGACCGAGCTGCGCAGTCAGATTGCGGTCGTAAACGACGACCCCTTCCTGTTCTCGGCCAGCGTTCGCGACAACATCGCCTACGCCCGCCCCGACGCCAGCGACGCCGATGTCCTCGCCGCCGCCGAGCGCGCGCAAGCATCCGATTTCATCGAGAAGCTGCCGGATGGGTTCGCCACGATGGTTGGCGAGCGCGGCCTGACTCTCTCCGGCGGCCAACGCCAACGGCTAGCAATTGCCCGCGCGCTACTGGCCGACCCACGGATTCTGATTCTCGACGACGCAACCTCAAGCGTTGATGCCTCAACCGAGCAACAGATCAAAACCGCGCTGCGCGAAGTGATGGCCGGGCGAACGACCTTCGTGATCGCGCACCGACTCTCGACGATCGCGCTGGCCGAGGAGATCGTGCTGCTCGAAGACGGCCGCCTCGTTGCCCACGGAGACCACGCACACCTGCTGGTTGAGAGCGACCTCTATCGTCAGATCGTCGAAAAGGGATTGCCCGACCAAGACTTCCTGACGCGCACGCCGACCGAGAGCGAGGTCGCTGG
>JAEMTR010000274.1 GCA_016462245.1 Solirubrobacteraceae bacterium | reverse complement strand
CAGTCAAACGCTCGCTCGGGCAGGGGCGCTACTAGCGCGAGCCGGCGCTGGCGACGTTGCGTGGGCCGCTGCTGCGACCGTTGCCTCCGCCACTACCGCCACCGCTGCGCTTCTTGTTCGACGGGCGCCCGCGGTTCGGGTTGCCACCGCCGTTTGGCTTGCCGCCGCCGTTCTGACCGCCGCCGTTTGGCTTGCCGCTGCGGTGGCTCTGGTGGGGGCTGTCGCCAACGGCCGCTTGCAGCTCATCGCTGAGCTTCAGCTGGCGCGTCATCTTCTTCATCTCGCCGAGCTGATCTTGCGAAACAAATGTCACTGCGACTCCACGCTCGCCTGCGCGGCCTGTGCGGCCGGTGCGGTGAACGTAATCCTCGGTCTGGCCGGGAGGGTCGAAGTTGATTACCTTTGAGATGCCGTCAACGTGAATGCCGCGGGCTGCGACGTCGGTTGCGACCAGCGTCGTTACCTTGCCCTTCTCAAAATCGGCCAGTGCGCGCTCGCGCTGGCGTTGGCTCTTGTTGCCGTGCATCGCTGCGGCCTGAACGTTCTCACCTGCGAGTCGCTTGACGAGGCGGTCGGCGCCGCGCTTGGTGCGGACGAAGACGAGGTTTAGGTCATGGCCGCTGCCAAGTTCGCTGACGAGGCTGGCAACGCGCGTGTCGTTGGTGACCTTGACGAAGCGATGTTCAATGTCCGGCGCCTTCTGCGGCGGCGGAATGTGCTCGTGGCGGGCGGCGTCCGTGGTGTACTCCATCGCGATCTTGCCGGCCTCGCCGTCGAGCGTGGCTGAGAAGAAAAGCGTTTGACGATCCTTTGGGCAGAGCGCAACTACGCGGTCGACTGCCGGGCGGAAACCCATGTCGAGCATCCGGTCGGCTTCGTCGAGAACGAGCACCTTGATGTTTTCGAGGTTGAATGCGCGGCGGCGGAGTAGATCCTCAAGCCGGCCGGGAGTTGCCACAACGATGTGCGACTTCGCTGCCGTGCGGGCCTGCTTCTCAAGGCCGACGCCGCCGTAGACGGCTGTCACCTTCAGCGCGCGGGCGTGGGCGATTGGGTAGCTCTCATCAACGATCTGCGTTGCCAGCTCGCGCGTTGGCGCAAGAATTAGCGCCGATGGGCGCGGGTCTTCGGCCGAGATCAGGTCGATCAGCGGCACCATGAATGCGAGCGTCTTGCCGGAGCCGGTTGGCGACTTGGCAAGCACGTCCTTACCGGCGAGCACGTCGCCGATGACCTTCGTTTGAATTGCGAAGGGCGCAGTAAAACCGCGCTCCTTCAGAGCGTGCGAAACCGCACTGGATACGCCGAGATCGGCGAAGGACTGCGTAGACATCTAAATACTCCTTGGTGTGCCCGCACCGGGAATGGAGCGGGGCGATTCGGGAGAGAACAACTGACCCGAACCGCCGTTGGTGGCGGGACCCAAGAAAGCTGAGCTCCGTCCAGCAAGACGCTGAACGCACTGCACACAGTAGCGCCCCTCGGATCGGTCTCTCGGTAGGTTGCTGTCATGAGCAAGCTTCGCGATCGCGCCGAGCGCGAGATTGGCCCGCGCGTAATCGTCGCCGCATCAACGATCACCGCGCCTGCCCG
>JAEMTR010000273.1 GCA_016462245.1 Solirubrobacteraceae bacterium | reverse complement strand
GCGTGCGTCGCGCTGCTCGTCCAAGCGGCGTGCGGAGCGAGCCGACCGAGCAGGTCGCCCTCACAGGCCTCAAGCGAAGCGAGCGCGTCGCTGTACTGCCCGGCCGCCCGTTCGAGCTCTTCGGCAAGGTCTGCGCGGCCACCTTCGCGGCAGCCCTCAGCATCGAGCCGGTGCGACTCGGGCCGCAGCTCGCGCAGAAAGGCGGCGCAGCGCTCCAGCGCTCCAGGCGCTTCGAGCTGATCGCAGAGCACCGGCGTGAGCGAAAGCGTCAGCGGTGCGCCGGCGTCGAGCAGGTCAGCGACCGGCAGATAGGAGGTGGCGATCGCCTCCCAGAGCCACTCCTCGCCGAACGGCCAGGTGCCGAAGCCCTCGACGTAAGGCATGTGCGTGTGGAGCACGACCGCAACGCGGCCCGGCTGCGTCATCCTTACGGCCTCATCACGGCGAGCAGGTCGAGCGCACCGTCGAGCGAGCGTTCGCGCTCGCTGACGAGCGCAAAGTCGCGCTCCGAGATTGAGGGCACGAAGCGGTCATAGAACGGCTTCGTCAGCTTCAGCCGCTGATGAATCGAGTCCCAACCGAAGCGCTCGATCGCGATCTGGTGGGCGCGCAGCGCGCGGGCGTGATGGAGGCCAAAGATCTCAAGCTCGCCGAAGTGGCCTGCGCAGAGCGCGCGGAACTCGTCCGGGCGGTATTCGTGAACGTGCCACGGATTGCCTGAGCGATCGGCGCCCTCGGGCGCCAGCGTCAGCACGTTGGGGGTCGAGATGTAGACGGCAGGATTCTCGCTCTGCTCGACCAGGCCACGACAGTGGTCGAGGATCTCGCCCGGATTAGTCACGTGCTCAATCGTCTGGAGGAAGACGACGGCATCACGCGGCTGCTCGTAGCTGTCGATCAGCGTGCGCTCAAAGCTGAGCCCGGGCCGCGCATAGCGGGCCTCGGCGTGGGCGTGGGCGTCGGGGTTGGCATCGACGCCGACGACGTCGGCCGCGCTGCGAGCAAGCACGGCGCTGCCGTAGCCCTCACCGCAGGCAAGATCAACGACCCCTAGGCCGCCAACGCGCGCGCCGATCCACTCGTAAACAATCGAATGGCGGCGGTACCAGTAGTTCTCTTCGGGAACGTCGGGGAGCGTTCGCTCACCGGTCAGCTCGAGTGGCGGCACGCCGTCCGGCTGGCCGGACTGGAAGATTCGCGGCGCGCCGGGGTCGGTGCGCTCGGGCGGTTCGCCAACGCCCATCAGAGCGCGAGCGCGCCTTGCTCTGCACCGTCGCGGCCGCCAGCTTCAAGGCGCCTGACGAGCCGCACGCGGCCACCGTGGTCGGGCACGATCGTCAGCGAGCGGCGCGCGATCCGCTCGGGCCCACCGACGGCCTCGATCTCAAAGCTAGTCAGCACGGCGCGCAAGACGGCGCGCATCTCAAACAGCGCGAATGCCGAGCCAACGCAGCGGCGCATGCCGCCACCGAATGGGATCCAGGTGTAGGTGCCGGGAGCCGTTTCGATGAAGCGCTCGGGGCGGAATTCGAAAGGCTCGGGGTAGATGTCATCGCGAAGGTGGACGAGGATGATCGCCGGCGCGACGCGCGTGCCT
>JAEMTR010000096.1:2571-5728 GCA_016462245.1 Solirubrobacteraceae bacterium | reverse complement strand
GCGGCGTCGTACTGATGGTCGGCGTGAACCATCACGACGACGTCGGCACCGTCGAGAATCGCGCGGGTGTAACAGCTCTTCTGGTTGGCGCCGTAGCCACGGTTTGCGGGGTGGCGGAGGACTTCAAAGCCTTCGGTGAGTGCGACCGCGACGGTGTCATCGCCGCTAGCGTCATCAACCAGCAGTGCGCGGTCAAACGATTCGATTGGCAGGTCGGCGGCGACGCGTTCGATCGTTTGCGCAGCGTGGTAAGCAGGAAGCACGACGTGGACCTCGTCAGGGCCGCCGCGTTCACGCGCCAGCCGCGCCGCTGGCTCACGGACCTGCTCATTGACGGCAAGCATCACGCGCTCATCGCCGAGCGATAGTGCGAGCGAACGCTGCGGCGGTAGCTTGGCTGCAGCGCGGCGAACAGCGTCAGCGGCCGGGCCGGCAATTCCGGCGAACCCTTCGACCCAGTAGCGCGCCGAGAAGCTGCGCACCAGCGGCACGTCGTCGCTGAGAATTAGCCCCTGACCGATCAGCAGCTCGCGAAGCGTTCGTCGCGCAATCAGATAGGTGTGCGCGGGCAGCAGGCCCCACCAACGCGGGCCGGCGATGCGGGCGGTCAGAGAAGCGGGATCGGGAGTGACGATGCAGAGCACGCCGCCGGGGGCGAGAAGCTTCGTTGCCCGCTCGATTGCTTCGCGCGGATGATCGAGATGCTCGAGCACGTCGATCAGAAGGACGGCGTCCCAGCAGCCATTCTCTTCGTTACCGAGCGCTTCGAACGGCTCATCGCGGATGTCGAGCCCGAGTCGCTCACGGCCGTGCAGCGCGGAGCGTTCCGAGAGTTCGAGGCCGCGTGTTTCCCAGCCGCGGCGGCGGGCCTCGTCGAGCAGCAGGCCGTGACCGCAGCCAATCTCCAGCATCCGCGCTGGCGCGCGACGGCGCTCGACGAGATCAAGCAGCCAGTTTGCGGTAAGTCGGCGCCCTCGTTCTTCAGCTAGGTAGTCGCTGTCGCCCATCTCGCGGTAGAGATCAACGAGGTCAACGCCCTCGGGCAGCGACGGCTGCTGGACGGTCGCGCACTCGCGGCAGCGATAGAGATCGCCATAGGCGCGAGGCCTGTGGCAGGTGGGAGCGAAATCGCCCGGCAATGGCGGTTGGCCTGAACCAGCGAAACGCAGCTCAAGCACGCCCTGACAGATTCCGCAGGTGGCAGTCGTTGACATCGGCTCAACAGCCTAACGCTGGCAGCCACGCAGCCGTGCAAGGCTGCGCTCCCGCGCCGGTAGGCTGACCGGCGTGCCTGAGCTGAAGTTCTCAATCGTCGTGCCCCTCTTGAACGAGCAGTTTGCCGTCGCTGGCACGATCGTCGATATCCGCGACTACTTTGAGCAGCGAGGCGAGAGCTTCGAGATTCTGCTCGTCGACAACGCCAGCACCGACGCCACACGAGCACATGCCGAACCGCTGCTCGATGGCGACACGGTCCGCCTGCTTGTGAACGACGCCAACCGCGGCAAGGGCTATTCGGTCCGCCGCGGCATGCTCGAAGCGCGCGGCGAGATCCGCCTTCATTGCGACGCCGACTGCGCCCCGTCGCTAGCGTCGCTGCCGAAGATGCTCCAACTACTCGAGAGCAACGACCTAGTCGTCGGCTCGCGGCTTGCTCCCGGCGCCCAGCTAGGCCAGCGCCAAACGTTGCCGCGGCGCTTTGTCGGCCGTGGCTTTCAGCAGGTGTGCCGTGCGATTCTTAGCGAGCCAACGCGGGATCTCTTCTGCGGCTTCAAGCTCTGGCGCGGAGAGGCTGCTGTGGACATCTTCGAGCGGCTCAGCCTCGACGGATGGACCTATGACGCTGAAGCGATCTCGATGGCGCGCGCGCTTGGCTATCGCGTTACCGAGGCCGGAATTGTGTGGACCGACCGCGAGGGCTCACGGCTCCAAATGGCGCGGATTCTCGTCCCCGTCGTCCGTGAACTGCTGGCGGCTAGGAGCAACGTTCATGCGCAGCTGACCTTAGGCGCCAGCGCTGGGGCGACGCCGTGACGACCGCTGCTGAGCGCGCGACCGGCTCGCATCGTCCTCGCATGGCTCGCGGCGATTGGGTTGTGCTGGCCGCCTTTGCTGCGATGGCCGTTGCACCGTTGGTTGGACTACTCGTGCGCGTCTGGACAGAAGGCGGAGTGATTACTGGCGCGGACGGCTTTCTCGTCATCGATCCGATGCAGTACGTCAACTGGCTTCGTCAGTCGGGCGAGTCGGGGGCGGCCGCGAACCTCTATGACCTAGCGCCCGGCCCGCACAGCTTCGTGCACCCGGGGCTTCTGATTTCTGGACTGCTCTACCGGCTGGGCTTTGGGGTCGTGCTGGCTTATCTGGTCTGGAAGCCGGTTGCAGTGCTGGCTCTGTTCACGGGGGCTTTCCTCTTCGCGGGCCGGTTCCTAGATCGGGCTGGTGATCGCCGCGTCGCGGTAATCCTTGGACTGTTCTTTGCTTCCCCGATCGCCGCAGTGGTGGGATGGACGAGCGCCGCAGAGTCGACGGTGAAGTTCAATCTCGACTTTGTCAGCGGGGAACTCTGGACGGGAACTTATCTCTGGGGTTACCTCTTTACCGCTGTTGGCGTAGGAGTGATGCCGCTTGGGCTACTCGCGTTCGAGCGCGCACGCACCGCCAGCAGCACGCGGCTACTGGTTCTTGCATCGGCGGTCGGGCTAATCGTCTCCTGGTTCCAGCCGTGGCAAGGCGCGACGTTTGCACTGATCCTGATAGTTGCCTCGCTGATGACCGATTGCCGCGACCGAAGCGCCGCGGCGGCGTCGGCCAAGCGGCTGACACCAGTCTTGGTGGCAACGGCGCTTCCATTGGTCTACTACTTCTTGCTCTCGAAGTACGACCCATCTTGGCGGCTGGCGGGCGAGGTTAATAACTTCGGGCGCTGGCCGTGGTGGGTAACGGTTGTCGGCATAGCCCCGCTAGCTATTCCAGCGCTTTTCGCCTATCGCGAACGCTCGCTGGACTTCGGCGGTTGGATGCTGCGGGCCTGGCCGCTCGCTGGGCTGACAATCTTCTACTTGCCGGTCGGTACGTTTCCGTTCCACGCTTTCCAGGGAATTGCCCTGCCGCTAGCCGTGCTGGCGATCGTGGCTGTGCGCGATTGGCTTGGGGA
>JAEMTR010000096.1:0-2471 GCA_016462245.1 Solirubrobacteraceae bacterium | reverse complement strand
GCGAGTCACGCCCGCTTCCCGCTGATTGACGGCGTGCGTGCGATCGCCGCGCTGACAATCTTCGCTTTCCACGTCTTCTTCCACCTCGGGCTGCTCAATACAGATCTGCTCTCGCGCTACCTCGGGAATCTCAATGTGGGAGTGCCGATCTTCTTCGTCGTCTCGGGCTTTCTGATCTACCGGCCATTCGTCGCAAAACGCTTCGCGCAGGAGCGCGCGCCAGAAATTGAGCCGTATGCGATCCGCCGCGGCTGTCGCATCATCCCGGCTTACTGGGTCGCACTTGTGATCGTGACTCTGGTCCTGGGGCTGGAAGCGACCGTTTTCACACCGAGCGGAATCGTGACCTACTTCGGCTTTCTTCAGGTCTATGACATCGGCACCGTGATTGGCGGCATCGGCCAGGCATGGACACTCTGCATTGAGGTCAGCTTCTACATCGCACTTCCTTTGTGGGCGCTGTTCGCGCGCCGTTTGCTTCCCGGCGCGGCGGGTCGCCGGGCGATGATTGGTGGCGAACTGTGGGCGTTGGCAGCACTGTTCGCCGCGTCATTCGTTTGGCAGCTTTTGATCTCACCGCTATTCGTTCCCGGCGACCGCGGCTACCTGGTAGCGCAGATCTCGTTGCCAGCATTCGCCGACCAATTTGCGCTCGGGATGGCGATGGCGGTTGTCAGCGTCGCGATCCATTCGGGTGCGAAGAAGCCGCGGGCCCTCGTTCTGGTTGAGCGCAGGCCGTGGATCTGGGTCGTGGTCGGGGTTGGCCTCTACTCGCTGCTCGGGCTCAAGATCGGCTCGATTGGCCTCGGCGCGAGCTGGGCTGACGCCGGGCTGTTTCGTCACGTCGTCAAGGGACTGATCGGAGTCTGCGTTCTAGCTCCGGCGGTCTTCGGTGCTTCGCTTGCTGGGCGCGTGCGCGGCGTGCTCGGCTGGCGGCCGCTGATGCTGCTCGGCTTGATCTCTTACTCCTTCTACCTCTACCACCTCATGTTCATCCTGAAGCTCAACGAGGTTGCGTGGCTTCACGACCTTGGTTGGGGTGCGGTGGCGGGCGCAGCGTTCGTCTGCTCGGTCGCCGCCGCCACGATCAGTTACAAGCTCGTTGAGGCACCAGGGATTGCGCTTGGCCGGCGCCTCGCGCGGGCTGCAACTTTGCGCGCCGCGCGTCACCGCGGCGCCGCTTAGGGCATCGCCGATTCTGCCGCCGCGCTCGATTCCGCGAGCGCAAATGCCTCGGCATCTGCCTCGCTGAGGCCGTGCTTGCCAGGGCCGCGCGCCGAGAATGAGAGGCTCAGCATTAAGGCCGCGAGGATCGCGTCGAGGACCAGTAAGCCGATTGCGACCGATTCCAGTGACGTGTCGCGCAGTGCCACTGCGGCGGGTACCGCGACTGCACCAAACGCAAGCACGATCAGGAACGCTCGGCGGCCGAGCGCGAGCAGGAACTGCAGCGCTAGGTACGAGATGCTCAGGCAGGTCATTGCTGCCGCCAGCCACGGGAGCGCGGGGGCGGCTAGCTTGGCCTGATCGCCGAAGACGAGTGAGAGGATCAGCTCCGGTGCAAGCGTAAAGAGGGCGAGGATTGGGATCGCAATCAACATCAGAAGCCCGGTTGTGCGGGTCAGCAGGTGGCGCGGGTCGGTGCCTTTGGCAGCCTCGCGCGCCGCTTCGGGTAGGAGGTAGAGGCCAAGCCCGATCGCTACCCATACGACTCCCTTTGCGGCGACCGCGGCCTGAGCGTAAGCACCAGAAAGCGTTGTATTGAAGAAGTGACCGACCGCGATCACGTCGGCGTTCTGGAGCACGGCGAAGAGAGTTAGCGCAGCTACTGGCACCGGGTTGCGTGTTGCCAGCTCGCGCAGGCGAACGCGAGCGTGCTCATGATCGGACGGACCAAGTCGTCGGCGTGTGAGGACTCCAGTCGCAACGAGGACTGGGATCGTTGCAAGTGGGACTGAGCAGAGAAAGATCAGGCCGACCTGCGCTCCAAGGAGCGCGGCGACTAGCCCGAAAACCATTCGCGAGGTCTGTTCGCCGATCAGGCTGATTGCTACCGGCCGGTAGCCGCCGACGCCGAGTAGTACTCCTCGCTGAAGTGCAAGGCCGGTCCAGAGCGCGGCGGCGGGGAGAACGATGGCCGCCGCCCAGGGCTGAGAAACCTGCAGAATGTCCGCCAATTGGTGACGGAGCAGAAGACAGATCGCGAGCAAGACGGCGGCGATGATGAAGATTCGCCCTAGCCAACCTTGCAAAGCAGCCGCAGCGCGGCCTCCGAGCCCGAGCCGACCGAGCGTCATGTCGCGCGCTGCTGCCGCTTGCAGAGCGGTCGCCGGAACCATCAGAATTGTAAAGACGGAGACCATTCGGGCAAGCTCTCCGTAGTCGGCGGTGCCCAGCGCGCGCGCCAGTGCAACCGTCGTAACAAGCGCCAGAACATTCGCGATCATCTGTGCCGATGCGACACCGGCGGC
>JAEMTR010000095.1 GCA_016462245.1 Solirubrobacteraceae bacterium | reverse complement strand
GACTTAGGCATCGCGATGGGTACCGGAACCGACGTGGCGATCGAGGCTTCAGACCTGACGATCGTCAACGGCGACCTTCGGCGCGTCCCCGACGCGATCTCCCTCAGCCGCGCGACGCTTCGCACGATCAAGGAAAACCTCGGCTGGGCGTTCGGCTACAACGTCGCTGCGATACCGCTCGCCGCCGCAGGACTCCTCGACCCGATGATCGCGGGACTCGCGATGGCGCTCTCAAGCGTGAGCGTCGTCGCCAACGCACTGCGACTGCGCCGATTCAATCCAAGCCGGTAGCCTTTTCGCAGCTTCCGCTCGGAGGCGATGACGAGGGAGATCACCGTGGGTGCATTCGAAGGACGGACTGTTTTCATGTCGGGCGGAAGCCGAGGGATCGGCCTCGCGATAGCCGTTCGCCTCGCCCAGGAGGGCGCCAACGTCGCGATCATGGCGAAGACCGACGAGCCGAACCCGAAACTGCCGGGGACGATCCACACCGCCGCTGAGGAGATCAACGCTGCCGGTGGCAAGGCGCTGCCGATCCTCGGCGACATCCGCTACGAAGATCAGGTTGCTGACGCAGTCGCGAAGACGGTCGAGACTTTCGGCGGGATCGACATCTGCGTCAACAACGCCTCTGCGATCGACCTGCGCCCGATCGGCGAGCTGCCGCCGAAGCGTTATGACCTGATGGCCGACATCAACGTCCGCGGCACGCTGGTAGTAACGCAGGCCTGCCTGCCACAGCTGCGCGAATCCGACCACGCGCACGTGCTGACGCTCAGCCCACCGCTCTCAACCGACCCGAAGTGGCTTAAGGGCCACGGGCCGTACACCGTTGCGAAGTTCGGGATGTCGATCCTGACGCTCGGCCTGGCGGAAGATGAGCGCGCCAATGGGGTCGCGGCGAACTGCCTTTGGCCGCGCACGCTGATCGCCACGGCGGCGGTTCAGAACCTGCTCGGCGGCGACGCAGCGATGGCGCAGGCGCGCACGCCTCAGATCGTCGCCGACGCCGCGCGCGAGATCCTAATCCGCGACCCTGCTGCGTGCACAGGTAACGCGTTCATTGACGATGAGGCGCTCGCGCAGGCAGGAATCACCGATCTCAGCAGCTACGCCGAGGATGATTCGAAGCTGGCGCTCGACATCTTCGTTGACGGCTGGCCGGAGGCCTGACGCGCAGTAAAAATCTCGTTAAGCCGCAGCGGGAATGGCAAAAGAATGGCGAAGTGGTCCTAGGCTCGTTACAGACCACTAAATGTCATACGTAGATATCCATTGCCACATTCTGCCCGCCGTCGACGATGGCGCGCGCGACCTTGAAGAGAGCGTCGAGTACGCGCGCAGGCTCGTTGACGAGGGCGTCCGCGAGCTGATCGCAACCCCACACGTCGGCAACCCGCGCTTCCCGTTCGACCCGACCGAGATCGCCGATCGCGTCGCCGCGCTCAGCTCCGAACTCGAGCAGCGCGAGATTCCACTTCGAATCCACGCCGGCGGTGAACTCCACCCTTCGGAGCCAAACGCGCTCAGCAACGATCAACTTGAGCTGATCGCCAACGGCCCGCCCGGCGCCCGCTGGCTGCTCTTTGAAATCCCTTTCGCTGGCGTTGACCAGCGCTTCGCCGACGACTGCCGCGAGCTGATGGCGCGCGGCTTTGGCCTCGTGATCGCTCACCCCGAGCGCGCCCGCGGCCTCTTCAGCGATGGCGGCTGGCAGCTACTTCGTGGCCTCGTAGCTGAAGGCGCGCTGCTGCAGATCAACGTCTGCTCGCTGCTCGGGAACAACGGCCTCGAAGCGCAAGAGGCTGCTGTTGGGCTGCTGCGCAGCGGCTACGCCTTCACGCTCGCCTCCGACGCCCACCCCGGCACGCGCGACCACACCGCTGCGCTCGGCTTCGCGCTGACGCTGAAGGCCGGTGCCTCGTCGCTTCAAGCCTGGCGGCTAACGCAGGCCAACCCCCGCTTCCTGCTGCGCAGCGGCATTCCGGCCGGGTTTAACGAGCAGCGCGGCGTCAGCTTCGGCCAAGCGCCGCTGCCGGTCGCCTGAGCCAAGCTGCGCATCCGCCAGCTGAACGACCACTGCGCCTGCCGCGCTAAAGCTCAAGGGCTGCCGGGGGCGCAGCGGCCGTAGGCGAGGAAGTATTCGTTGCTGGCGATGAACTTGAAGCCCGGAGGCGGAACCTGAAGTGCCTCCCAGCCGTTATCGACGGCGTACTCGTTGACGTTCAGATCGGGGCGAGACTCGTATGCCGGATTGATCAGGATCGCGACGCCCTCGGTCTGAACCGGAATCTTCGTATCGGAGCGCGGAATGATCGCCGGCGGATCGAGACGGAAGCTCCACTTCGCCTCCGGCAGCAGCTTCTGATTGGGCACGCTGACGGCCCCGCATCGACGCGCCTTCAGCACTTCGGGATTGGTCATGATCGCGCGGAACTGATCGGTGATCGCACGGCGGCGACGGACGTCCTCGTCAATTCGAGTGACGTTGAGATGGGTCACGGTCCAACCGAAACCGGCGATTACCAGCAGCAGCGCAGCGCCGGCCCAGATCTTCTTGAAGGTGCTGCCGCGTTCCACCTTGCTCCAGCCGGTCACGGCATAGGTTGCGAAGAGAATCAAACCGACGACGGCAATCAAGATGTAGCGCCAGACGTTCGCGAGGCCGCCGCTGGCAATAACTAGGTAAGAGAACCAAGTCGTCGCAACCAAGATCGCGGGAAGAATTAGCTGAGTGCGGCGCTGTTGGATGGCCAACACAACGCCTAGCCCGGCAAGGATTGAAAGCGGTAGCTTCAGCACCGAATTTGTCCAATAGAGCGTGTAGTAGGGGAGCGTTTCGAATGGGCGACTACGACCGAGATCGACGGCATTTCGACTGGTCGCCGTCATCGAGAAGAGCGGGTTGCCGGTCACAAACCAATCGGTGGCCAGCCAGATCAGCGGCGCGATAGCGGTGTAGCAGAGAATCCGAAAGCGGCCCGACCAGCTAAGCGGGTAGCCGACCCAGAGGAAGTACAGCCCGAGCAAGAGCCAAGCCTCAGGGCGCAGCAGCCCGGCCAGGATCAGCAGTACCCAGACCAGCCCGCCACGGCGCGGCGAGCGAGCTTCAAGGTAGGCAGCCCAGCAGATCAAAGCCGCGTAGGGCGGATCGAGGAAACCGACGCCGGCCAGCCATGCGACGTCGAGCCGCGTCGCCATCAGGCCGATCGCGACGAGTCCACCAAAAATTCCGGTGACAAAGACACCAAAGCGGAAAACGGCAATCAGTAGCGCGATGTAGCCAACCAGCGCAAGCGCTACGAACATCTGTGGCGCGGCGTCACCGAAAGGCAGTAGCAGCAAGCCGATCGCCAGCATCAGCGGGTGTTCGGTCGGCACGCGATAGCCAGCGAAGTTCGGCATCACCCCTTCCCAGATGTCGCGCGACCAATTGAGCGACGAGAGCGTGTCGAAGGTCGCTGGCGGTTGATACGCAAGCAAGCCGACGAGTACCGCCACCGAGATCACGATGATCAGCGCGATCATCACGTAGCGCTCTAGGCGTTCGTCGCCGCCGCCGCGATTGCGTTCGGTCGTCGACACGACGCTTCAGACTAGCGATCGCCGCGGATTACCAACGAAAGCGGGCCGCTCGATTGAGCGGCGCGCATCCAACAATCAGCTGCCCGTCCTTACCCCTTAGCGGTGGCCGTTGAACTCAATCGCCTGCTGGAATGCGGCGACGCCACAGCAAAGTCAAGTCCGTGTGCACCAGTTGGCCAACAGCCGCTTCTAAAGGCGCGTAGATCAGTCTTCGCGGCGCGACTTCTGCGCCGTGCCGAAGACCTTGTCCCAATAAGGGGCGCTGACGCCATAGCCGCGATCGTGATCTTGAAAGTGGTGGCGCATGTGAAGCTCGCGCAGCTTGCGCCCAACGGCCGTCGTCGGGCGGCGGTGGTGGAGGTAGTAGTGCGTCATGTCGTAGGTCAGGTAGCCGATGAAGAAACCGGCGCTGAGCATGCAGGCCTGCGAGAAGGGAAGCAGCAACTGGAAGGCGGCGATGAAGATCAGCCCAAGTGGGATCGAGGCCGATGGCGGCATCACGAGCCGCATCGGGTCGTTCGGATGGTCGTGGTGGACGCCGTGGATCATCCAGTGGAGTCGGGCGCCGAGCGGGTGGTCGGGCTCGAAGTGGAAGACGACGCGGTGGAGCCAGTACTCGGTCAGCGTCCAGATGCCGTAGCCGACAATCGCCCAGATAACTCCCTGCCAGAGGACGATCTCGCGCAGGCCGAGAATCGCGAAGGCGACAATCACGGGAATGAAGATCACCGGCACGACGGCTACGTGAACTCTCGTGAATCGATCCAACCACGACTTCGCAAACATAGGCGGCGAAGCCTTCAGCAGCTCCTGCCGCGGCAGTTCGGCCGAGTCGTTGTGGATCACCGTTTGGACGTCGGTCATCGTTTATTTTGTAGCACAGTTGGCGGCTCTCTTACAGGCTCGCAACAGCAGTTCCCTGCCGCATTTAGCTCGATCCAGCCAGTGCTAACAGCGCCGCGCCGAGCGCGCCACCATCATCGCCGAGCTCTGTCGCCAGCAGCGCCGGCGGCGCCTCCTTGCGGAACAGGTGCTTGGCGGTCTCGCTCTCGAACTCGGCTTGGCGATCGCTGAAGAAGCGCTCGCCCATGCCGCCACCGATCACGACGGCCGGAACGTCAAGCAGGTTGACGGCTGAGCCGATTCCCGCCGAGATCGCTGCAATCGCTCGGTCGACGGCCTTGGCGGCGAGCTTGTCGTCGTTGCGAATCCCCTTCGCCCAGATGCCGCTCGTGAACGATTCGCGCTCGCGGTGCTTCATGATCTTGACGAGGTCGGTCTTCTTGCCCTTCTTGCGCTGCTTGCGCACCCAAGCCTCCATGTCGCGGCGGCCGGCATAGGCCTCAACGCAGCCGCGGTTGCCGCAGCCGCACTTCGCGCCACCAAGTTCGATCACCATGTGGCCAAATTCGCCTGCGTAGCCGCGGCCGTCCCACTGGCGGCGGTCGAGGATCAATCCGCCACCAACGCCGGTCCCCCACCAGACGCCGAGCAGTGCGTCGTAGGGTCGCCCTGCGCCGAGCTTGTACTCAGCGTTGAC
Organism: Solirubrobacteraceae bacterium; assembly: GCA_016462245.1. Taxonomy (GTDB): domain Bacteria; phylum Actinomycetota; class Thermoleophilia; order Solirubrobacterales; family Solirubrobacteraceae; genus F1-60-MAGs163. Next base: position 606 of record JAEMTR010000095.1, on the reverse strand, counting down.
TGCCACGCTTACGTCGTTGCCGAGCCGCACCGGGAGGTTTCCAAAGCGCTGCGAAAGCACGCCACCGAGCGGGAAGGGTTCGATCCAGTCAGGCAGGTTGCTGGCGTTGGCGACCGTTCCTGAGGCCTGATCGACCGAGCCCGGCGAACCGACGCCAATCCCCTTCAGGTCTTTCGCATCGGCGCCGGCCTGGCCGAGCGCGTCGTCGATGTTGGTCGCAATCTGGTCGGCGACGGCCTGTGGCCCTCCCACGTGCGGGGTCTCCGCGCGCGAGCGGGCAAGAATCTTGTTGTTGCCGTCGACTACGACGACGAGGATCTTTGTGCCGCCTAGATCAACGCCGGCGCGCAGTTCACCGAGAGCCCCTACTGGAGCTGGCTTTGTCGTCGCGGCAGGGGCCGGAACCCCAGCTGCTGCAGTGGTTGAATCCTTATCGCGGGAACGTCGACGCAGTGGCATTAATTAGGCCTTTCCGTATACAGGGATATGGGCACCGCTTGTTGCAGCAAAATCTGAACTGCAGAGGTCAAAGATTGTCGCACCTATCTGCGCTGCTGTCACCCAAGTGGCCGGATCGGCATCAGGCATTGCAGCGCGGTTACCTGG
>JAEMTR010000272.1:693-1640 GCA_016462245.1 Solirubrobacteraceae bacterium | reverse complement strand
GCATCGTGACTGTCGTGCTTCAGGTCGCTGCCGTCTCGCAGGTCAAAATCCTCGGCGTCAACGCCGATCTCGTGCCTCTAGTCGCGGCCTCCGTCGGCTTGATCGTCGGCTCGCTGCCGGGCGCAATCTTCGGCTTCGCGATCGGCATGCTGCTCGATTTCGCGCTAGTTGAGACGGTCGGAGTAGCTTCGCTGGTTCTGCTTACGATCGGCTATGCGGCAGGCCGCTTGCGCGAGCTCCGTGACCCGCAAGGAGCGATCGTTCCGTTGCTCGTTGGAGCGGCGGCAACCGCCGCGGCGCAGATTGGCTTTTCGCTGCTGACCTTCCTGCTAGGCCAGGCTGTGCCACTTGGTTGGACGCTGCTGTGGGAGCTGCTTGGAACGGTCGCTTTCAACGCCGTGATCGCGATACCGGTCTATCTCGTGATCCGGCGCGCACTACTTGCAGCCCTCCCTGAAGACCCGCGTCGTCGCCGTCGCCGCGCCTACACAACCGGTGGTCTATCGCCGCTATCGAGATCATGATCGATCCGCTAGACAAGCCCCCGCTGCGGAGCATCGGCCAATCACCGCTGACGCCGCAGCTCGCGATGCGCGTCGCCGTGCTTGGCGGGATCGCACTGGTGTTCTTTTCGATCATCTTCTTCAAGCTCTGGTTCCTACAGGTATTGACTGGAGACCAAGCGGTGCGGGAAGCGGCCGACAACCGCGTCAGAACCGTCGCCGTCGCGGCGCCAAGGGGCGCGGTCCTTGACCGCAATGGAAAGACGCTGGTCGAGAATCGGCCAGCCTCGGTATTGCAGCTCGACCCGGCACAGCTGCCAGCCGAAACTCGCGCTGCGGCCGCGACTTGGGGGCAGGCGATGACAACCTGGGCGCGCAAGCCGCGAGACCAGCGGGGTCCAAGGCCGAAGATTCCCGCGCCCGCCAACGCAGCGCTCGAGCAGC
>JAEMTR010000272.1:0-683 GCA_016462245.1 Solirubrobacteraceae bacterium | reverse complement strand
CCGCGTTCAAGTCGATGTCCCCACAGCGGTGCGCAACTATCTGCTTGAGCGCCCCGGTCAATTCCCTGGCGTAAGCGTCGATCAGATCTACATGCGCCGCTATCCGGGCGGCGTTGGCGCAGCACAGCTGCTCGGCGCGGTTGGCCAGGTCAGCCCCGAGCAGCTAAAGGCCGATTCCTTTCGTGGCGTGATCTCCGGTGGAATCGTCGGGCAAGAGGGGCTGGAGCGCTCCTACGACCGTTACTTGCGTGGCGCCGATGGAACTAAGAGCATCACGGTAGACGCTGCGGGGAAGCTCAAAGGGCAGCGGGTTTCACGCGAATCGAAAGCCGGCGATAGCGTCCGAACTTCACTCGATTCGAAGCTGCAGCGCAGCGGCGAAGAGGCGCTGGCCTCGGCGCTGAGCGGCGGCGGTACGGCCGGAGCGTTCGTCGCGCTCGACCCGCGCAACGGAAGCGTTCTCGCGCTCGGCTCGGCGCCGACATACGACCCGAGTGTGCGCGCCAAGCCGATCGCCAGGCAAGCCGATTACGAACGGCTCTTCGGCGAAGCGGCCGGCGCGCCGCTCTTTAACCGTGCGATTAGCGGCGGCTACCCAACCGGTTCGATCTTCAAGCCGATCACCGCCCTCGCCGCGCTCGACGGTGGCGTGATCACGGCTGACAGGAGCATCAACGACCCTG
>JAEMTR010000271.1 GCA_016462245.1 Solirubrobacteraceae bacterium | reverse complement strand
TGCTGATCGCGCTCGGCGCGGCCTACTTCTTCGCCTTTTACGACATCGTCAACATCGGCGACGCGCTGCCTCAGATCGCCGAGCAGTTCGACATTAGCTCTGAGACCGCCGCGTATGCGATCTCCGTTGGCCTTCTCGGCTCGGTCGTTGGTTCGCTCGCCGTTGCTGTCATCGCCGATCGCTTCGGGCGGCGGCCGGGCCTGCTGATCTCGGTTGCGATGTTCACCGTTGGCTCTTTGATAATCGCTTTCAGCGGGTCGTTCACGGTGCTGCTCATTGGCCGCTTCATCACTGGAATGGGAATTGGCGCCGAGGCCGCTGCTGCTGCCACGTACCTCAATGGCATCTCACCGACGCGGCTGCGGGGCCGCGCCGGTTGTCACGCCGTGGTCTGGGGCTACGTCGGCATCGCGATTACGCCGCTGATTGCATTGGCCTTGGTGCCGAACTTTACCGACGGTTGGCGCGTAATGTTTGTGCTCGCTGCGGTCGGCGGGATTGCCATTATGTCGCTTCGCAACCGCCTACCGGAGTCGCCGCGCTGGCTGGTCGTGAAGGGCGAGCACGACGATGCCTTGCTTATCGTCGAAGAGGCGGAGCGCTTCGCTGCCACGCAAGGTCCGCCGCCTCCAATGGAGGAGCTAAAACCGCCGGTGCCGCTTCGCAGCTTCTGGGTCAGTTCGTCGCTCTTCTTCGCCATCTGGCTGATCTACTACATCGGCAACTACGGCTGGCTCACTTTGGCACCAACGTTGCTGACGAGCGAAGGCTTCTCACTGAAGTCGAGTCTCACCTTCCTCTCTTTTACCGGCATTGGCTTGGTGATCGGCGCTCTCGGTTCGGTTCGCTATAGCGAGCGCTTTGAGCGCAAGTACACAATCTCAGCCAGCCTCGTGGTTTTCGCTGCGGCGCTGATCGTGATCGGCCTTGCACCGGTTGCTGCGGTGATCATGTTCTTCGGCTTCATCGTGTCCGCGACGATCGGGTTTGCGGTGCCAATGATGTACGTCAACACGGCCGAGCAGTTCGCCACCAGTATGCGCGCCCGCGGCATCTCGGTCGGCATTGGCGTCGGTCACCTCGGTGGCGCGGCGGCGCCACTCTTGATCCTCCCGGCTGCCGCGGTGGGCTTTTTCTGGGGGATGGGGCTGATGGCTCTAACCGGACTAATCACTGCCGTGCTGATCCTCTTCGGCCAGCGGATGACCGGCCGGGCGATGAACTGAGCGAACTTTCGTCAAACTTCTTGACGGACGCAGGGCGACAACGAGAGAGGGAGAAGCGATGGCTGATTTCAGCGTGAAGAAGATTGACGAGATGGAGACGACCTTTGGTGGCGGGCTGCGCAAAGCGCGCGCTGAGCTGGGCGTGACGTCGGTCGGGATGAGCATCCTGACTCTGCCTGCTGGTTACGACCGCTACCCCGATCACGACCACACTCACGACGGGCAGGAAGAGGTCTACATCGTGCTCGCGGGTAGCGGCGTGCTCACAATTGAAGGCGAAGAGTTTGCGCTCGACAGCGAGATGATGGCTCGCGTCGGGCCGAGCACGAAGCGCAAGGTCGTCGCTGGTCCTGACGGCATGCGCATGCTTGTTCTCGGCGGAGTACCCGGCGAGGCTTATGAGCCGCCGGAGTGGGG
>JAEMTR010000270.1 GCA_016462245.1 Solirubrobacteraceae bacterium | reverse complement strand
CCGCCAGCCGACATCACGTTCGGCGAGAGTGGACTCAGCAGCATCATCGGCGGCCGCCTCGCCGCGGCTGGGATCAGCTTCGAGGCCGAGGATCTAGTCGGTGAGCGGCTCGACCACCGCACAGGCCAGCGCACGCTGACGATCGCCCGACGCAACGAGCTGCTGGCCGACCTCTCACCACTGCCTGCCAGCGGCGTTGAAGGCGGCCTACGCCGCAGCGAGCTCTACACGCTGACGCTCGACCGCGCCGGCAATCCGATCGACCTTGGCGTCTTCGGCGCGCGCCGCTTCCATGCCGGCGCAAAGCTGCCCGGCGCCGTAAGCACGCTCGTCTCCGGCGTCGGCAACCTGCCGCTGCGCCAGGGGATGCTGGTCGAGGTTGAGCAGCACCTTGATCTCAGTAACGCTGCGAGCCGCGCCGTGGCTACCGCCTTCATCGCCGCGCTGCGCGACCGCGGCGTCGGCTTCGGCCCGGCGGCGAAAGTCTCCGAGGCGCTGAAGGCAAGGATCAGCAGCGATGGCGTGACGCTCGTTCGTAGCTATGGAATCGAGGGTCGCCGCAGCGGCTTTGGCGGCAAGCTCGGCGCCGGCGTGGGGCTGGCCGGCAATTACCAGCGCAGCGTCGAGAACGCGACCCTGCTCGACGCCCGCGTTCGCGGAATCGACCAGAACTGGCGCGCGCGCAGCGACTGTTTGCGCGGGTAGCGGCGGTGTCTGCAGGAGGCGGGAAAAGAATTCCACAAAGCGCGCGCAATAATGCGAACATACGTTCGTGTTGTACGCAGAACTCCACTGTCACTCGGCCTTTTCTTTCCTTGACGGCGCCTCGAGTCCCGATGAGCTCGTTGACGCTGCCGTCGCTCACGGCTACCGCGCGCTGGCGCTGACCGACCACGACAATCTCTGCGGCGCGATCGAGTTCGCCCAGGCCGCTAAGGCAGCCGGGCTGAAGGCGATCCACGGCGCCGAGGTTCGAGTCGTCCACGAGAGCGAGCCCGACGCCGAGCACCGCCACCTCACGCTGCTGGTCAAAGACGCGCAGGGCTGGAGCAACCTCTGCCGCCTTCTGACGCTCGCCCACGCGCACACCCGCGACGGCCGCGAGCGCGGGCAGCCGGAGCTGACGCTCGAACAGATCGAAGCTCACACTGAGGGGCTGATCTGCCTCAGCGGCTGCGCCGGCCACGGCTTCCACGATCAGCCGAGCCTGCGTCGCCTGCTGACGGCCTTCGGCCGCGACAATCTGCGGATCGAACTTCAGCGCCCGTTCGCGCGCCATGACCGCGCGCTGGGCCGTGAGTTGGCCGAGCGCGCGCGGCTGCTCGGCGTTCCCTGCGTCGCGAGCGGCAACGTCCACGCCCACGCGGCAAGCCGCGCGCCGCTGCAGGACACCTTCGTCGCCGTCCGCAGCCACCTCACGCTCGACGGCTGCGAGCCGCAGCGGCGTGGCAACCACAGCCACGTGCTGGCAAGCCCGCAGGCGATGGCAGCACGCTTCGAAGATCACCCCGAAGCGCTCGCCGAAACGGAGCGGATCGCCGAGCGCTGCCAGTTCGACCTAACGAGCGACCTTGGCTATCGCTACCCGGGCGCGGAGGACGACGGCGCCGATCGCGACCTAGTCCAGGCCTGCCAGGCCAGTTTCGACC
>JAEMTR010000094.1:1494-5840 GCA_016462245.1 Solirubrobacteraceae bacterium | reverse complement strand
GATCTTCGCTAGCTCTGCGTTCACGGGCGTTGTCTGAACGATCGGCGCGCCGAGCGTTTCGAACAGCTTCGCGGCCGCCTCGTCCGAGCGCTCGCCAACGCCGCCGATGATGCAGGGCAGCGTTCCGATCTCCTCGAAGAACTTCCCGGCAGCGATCCGTTCGGGGACATGCGCGACGAAGATGTTCTCGCCGACATCAAAGTCGCGGTGCTTGCGCAGGTAACCGGCAACAAAGTCGGTCGTGCCGGGCGCGATCGTTGATCGCAGCGCCAGCAGCTGGCCCTCTCGCAGCACCGGCAGCAGGTCGTCGAGGACCGATTGGATCTGCCGCAGATCAATTTCAATGTGCGAGAATGAGGGGGTGCCGAGCGTGATCACGATCGCGTCGGCCTTCGCGGCGTCGGTCACGCGCGTTGACCATTCGATCGTTCCAGCGGAAGTCGCGCGATCAAGCGCCTCCTGAGCTCCGGGCTCCTCGAATGGCATCTGACCGGAGCCGATCGCACCGAGTCGCTGCTCGTCGTTATCGACGCCAATTACCTTCAGCCCACGGTCGGCAAAAGCGAGCGCCAGAGGCAGCCCGATCCGCCCGCAGCCGATGATTGCGACATCAGTACTCATCCGCGGCTCAGCGTAGCGCTGGGCGGCTTCAACCGCTGGTTCTCAGCGACCGCCCTATAAGATCGAATTACATGACCAAGGCACTAATCACTGGAATTACAGGCCAAGACGGCTCCTACCTTGCAGAGCAGCTGCTCGCGCGCGGTTATGAGGTCCACGGCCTAATCCGCCGCTCGTCATCTTTCAACACCGGCCGCTTGGCCGATATCTACCGCGACCGCCACGAAAACGACGTGAAGCTCTTCCTCCACCACGCCGATCTCGCAGAGTCGAGCCGACTAGTTCGACTGATCTATGAGATTCAGCCCGATGAGGTCTACCACCTCGGCGCTCAGTCGCACGTGCGCGTCTCGTTCGACATTCCTGAGTACACGATGGACGTGACCGGCATGGGCACGATCAGGATGCTCGAAGCGATCCGTGACGCGCAGATCACGCCGCGCTTCTACCAAGCTTCAAGCTCCGAGATGTTCGGCTCCGCGCCGCCGCCGCAGGGCGAGAACACGCCGTTCCACCCGCGCAGCCCCTACGCGGTAGCGAAGGTGATGGGCTTCTGGGCAGCGGTCAACTACCGCGAGTCATACGGGATGCACGCGTCGAACGGAATTCTCTTCAACCACGAATCTCCCCGCCGCGGCGAGACCTTCGTAACGCGCAAGATCACGCGCGCGCTGGTCCGCATCCAGGCCGGCCTGCAGGAGAAGCTCTACCTCGGCAACCTCGACGCTAAACGCGACTGGGGTTACGCGCCGGACTTCACCGAAGCGATGTGGATGATCGTCCAGCATGATGAGCCGGGCGATTACGTGATCGCGACCGGCGAGATGCACTCTGTCCGCGACTTCCTCAACGCCGCCGGCGAGCACCTCGGGATCGATTGGGAGAAGGTCGTTGAGATCGACCCCACCTACTACCGCGCAGCCGAGGTTGACGCACTCTGCGGCGATGCGACGAAGGCCCGCGAGGAGCTCGGCTGGGAACCGACGGTGACCTTTGATGAGCTCGTCAAGATCATGGTCGACGCCGACGTAAAGCAGCTCGCAGACGAGCGCCCAGGGCTGAACATCAGGGCTGAGAACGAGTGAGCGCCGGCGGCGACCCGAGCCCCGAGTTCTGGGCCGGCAAGAGCGTCGTCGTTACCGGCGGCGCGGGCTTCCTCGGCTCGGTCGTCGTGCGTGACCTGGAGGTGCTTGGCGCCGACGTTCGCGTTGTTCGCAGCGCCGACTTTGATCTGCGTGATCCGGCTGCCTGCCGAGCCGCAGTTGAAGGCGCGCAGGTAGTCGTCCACCTAGCCGCAAACGTTGGAGGCATTGGCTACAACCGCGACAACCCTGCGCCTCTCGTTTACGACAACATGATGATGACGGCCAACATCTTCGAGCAATCGCGGCTGGCGGGGGTCGAGAAGCTCGTTTCCGCTTGCACCGTCTGTGCATACCCAAAGTTCACTGAAACTCCGTTCCGCGAGGAGACGCTCTGGGATGGCTACCCAGAGGAATCAAATGCCCCCTACGGCCTCGCGAAGAAGATGATTATCGTGCTCAGCGACGCTTACCGGCGCCAGTATGGGTTCGACTCCGCGGTGCCGATCATCGCCAACCTTTATGGCCCAGGCGACAACTTTGATCTGGAGTCCTCGCACGTGATCGCAGCGATGATCCGCAAGTACGTTGAGGCACGCGAAAGCGGCGGAACGGTGACCCTCTGGGGAACCGGCAGTGCTTCGCGTGAGTTCCTTTACGTTGACGACGCATCACGGGCGTTGCTGCTCGCCGCCGAGAAGCTTGAGGTTTCCGATCCGGTCAACATCGGCACCGGCACAGAGACCAGCATCCGCACGCTCGCCGAGACGATCGAACGGCTCTCCGGTTTCGTGGGTGAGACGGTCTGGGATTCATCGAAGCCCGACGGGCAACCGACTCGCTACCTAGACGTCAGCCGCGCTCAGGACCTGATCGGTTTTGAGTCGCGGGTTGAGCTCGAGGATGGACTGCGGTTGACGATCGAGTGGTTCGGTAGCGGAGGCTCGGAGTAGAACTTCAGTGAGAGTGGGGGTCGCTATCCCTCTAAGACGTACTGGCCTGCCCGGTACGCGAATTCCTTCTCGATAGATTCTCGTGCGGCTTTGGCGCCCATGGTGAAGACCGTCTCCCATCCATCGTTCGGGAACTTCTCCGACCGGTCCGGCATCGCTACGAATCCTTCAACGTAAGCCGCCTTCGCGCTGAGCGATGCTGGCGCAATCTCAGAGGGCATCAAAATCACGTTGTTACTGATTAATCTGACGATCGAGTAGTTGCACTGTCCACAAAGCTGTTCAACTTTGCTGATGCTTTGGCCGTAACACGCACCGCCATCACATTCGTAGTTGTCGGAGTACTTGAGCGCGAAACGCAGTGGCGGCGGGATGCGCTCGTTAATCTCCGTGCAGATGACGGCGGGCCTGAACTCGGCCAGGATCGCTTCGAGTACGTAGAAGTCATATCCATCGATGTCCAGCGAGAGGGCGCCAAAATCGCTTTGAATACCGCTCTCTCTAAGGATTGCGTTGACGTTCTCCGGGGTGACTTTGGCTCGTTTGACGTCAATGTCGCGCCCGCGGTGGAGTTTCTTAAGCTCACCGAAACGCTGCTCGTCGAGCTCAATGGCTAGGCCTGTCCATCCGGACCGGAAGAGTTTGAATGAGTTCGACATCGTGATGCCATCGTGGGCGCCAATATCCACGCATACCCGATTGGCATTGGAGTCGGCAGCGAGCTCTGCGATCAGGGCGTCTTCGCCAAAAGGGGATCCGACGACGGGAGAGAAAGCTGTTCCGCGGCCCAGCAGGGCGCCCAGCTTAATGCGCAGTCTTGAAGCGGTTACTGACACTGAGCGATGTTACCGCTCGGGCGAGTAAAGTTAATGACTAGCGCTGAATCGCTGTGGGCCTCAGATCTGGCCATCGACGGCAGCTCAGCGCAGAATTAATTCCGCGTAACTGGCCCAGCTCTTGCGCCACGATTCGGCGCCCTTGCGGGTCTGTTCCGCCGCTGCTGCGCCTACTGCCTCCAAGTTGGCGCTTCGCGCCCAGCTGAGATCCTGGTAGTCAGATGCTAGGTAGCTAGCGCGCCGGCGTCCACCGAGAGTCCGCGCTGCGTTTGCGGCACGATCTCGTAGCCCGTCCGCTCGAAGAAGCATCCCCGTGTGTTCGTGGTCTATGTACTCATTCATCGTTGGCGCATCTAGCGCGATGACTACTGCCCCTCTTGCCATCGCCTCAAGGGCAGTCACGCCAACGCCCTCAAGCGCACGCGGGGCGACGAAAAGCTCGGCTCGGCTGAGCTGCTCCAGCCATTCACTCCGAGATAGGGAGCCTTCGATTATCGTGACATTGTGCGGGAACGATGGTCCGGCCGGAAGGTAGTCGAGCGTTCTATCAGCGCCGGGGTCCATCGTTCGCCTAAAGATCAGCTCTGTGACATCGAGTTCGCGGCAGATCCGCGCCAGCAACACGGGGCTCAGAAGACCGCGGCGGTTCCAGTACAACAGCCGTCTTGCCCCGCTGTGCCCACATGGAACTCTCTCTTCCGCTTCTGGAAAGTAGCGGAGCGAGATGAAATCAAGCCCCGCCTGCTCTGCTCGACGTCGAACGTGTTCCGAGAACGCGACGATTCGGACCTCTGTCGGCAGCGCTCGCCACCACGCTGCGCTTCTTCGTCGTCACCCGCCGCCCGCTCGGCGCC
>JAEMTR010000094.1:0-1484 GCA_016462245.1 Solirubrobacteraceae bacterium | reverse complement strand
GACTATTTTTCCGTTGCCAGTCTGTGATGAAAACCCGGACAGCGGGCCTCTGAAGCTGCGTAGTGCCGCGTTTGTCCTCCAACCCGCTAACCAATCTACGCCGCCGTCGGCAGGCGCAGCGCGTCGACCATTGACCGAAGCCCTTCGGAGCAGCCGCCGAGGAACCTACCGCAGGTGTGGATGCCGTTTAACCCGCACCCGCTTGTTACCAACACTTTCTGCATCGGCGGCAGCGTAGCGCGGTTAGGTTGTAGCGGTGGGTTTTGAACTGCGCCATGCCTTAGACACGATCCGCCATAACCGGCGCGAGCAACCAATCCCGGTTCGCCTCACGCCGAGTCGCGGCGCCGTGCGGGGGTCCGCACTTCTGAGCTATCTCGCTGAGCCGGCATCATGGCGCGCTGGTGACAGCCACCTGCGAGGCCACACCAACAAGTGGGAGAGCCGGGAGTTTGCACATTCTCTCTGTGAGCTTGGTTGGGTCACGGATGTAATCGACTTCAACCAAGCTGACTGGGAGCCGCAGCAGAACTACGACGTGGTGATTGCGCTGGACGCAGAACTCATCCCGCTCCGAGAAGCTACCAATCCCGGGCTGGCTCTCAGTCACATGACCGGGGCGGCACCAGCATTTCAAAATGCGGCTGAAATCGGCCGCATTGATGAGCTCGCTCGCCGGCGGGGTGTCGTCTGTTCGCCGCGGCGCTTAGTCGCCGATCCGGCCGCCGCACAGCTCGCGCAAGAGACTGCTGACGCCTGCTCTCTGGTGGGGAACGATTGGACGCTCTCGACCTACCCGGCGGAGGTCCGGGAGAAGACGACGCTCCTTGACGTAACCGCGTCCTCGTTGCGAAGCGTCAAGAGGGCGGGCAGGATGGTTCCGTCGTCGCCAGAGTTTCTTTGGTTCTTTGGTTCGGGGGCGGTGCATAAAGGGCTTGATCGTGTGCTCGAGGTCTTCGCGGCAGAACCGGGCCTAACTCTCCACGTGGTCGGCAACATCTTGGGCGAGCAAGATTTCCTTGACGCATACCAGCATGAGCTCACTGAGCTTCCCAACATTCACCTCCACGGGATGGTTGACCCAACGAGCCGCGAATTCTCCAAGCTGATGGAACGCTGCATCGCATTTATTGCACCGAGCTGTAGCGAGAGCATGTCGACTGCATGCGCAACGCTGCTCCAAGTTGGCCTCTACCCGATCGTTAGTAGGGAGACTGGAATCTCACTTCCAGACGGGGCTGGAATCTACCTCGAGCAGTCCAGTAACCGGGAGATTCGCGACGCAGTCTTGCGGGTAGCTGGCGCGCCGCACGCCCAACTCGAACGGGAGTTGGAGGCGGTTCAGAGCGACGCCCTAGACCGCTATTCGCGAGCCAGCTTTGCCACCAACATCCGTGCTTACCTGACAGACATTTTGGCCTAGGGCGGCCCGCCGTGGTAGAAGCAGGACAGCTCTGCTCGAGCGGGAAAGGTAGAAGCGTTGG
>JAEMTR010000009.1:21687-22528 GCA_016462245.1 Solirubrobacteraceae bacterium | reverse complement strand
CCGACACCGGCGCCGGCGCCGCCATCAGCGTAATCTCGTTGCGGTGAGAATCGCCGTCGTTGACATCGGAACGAACTCGACGCGGCTGCTGCTGGCCGACGTAGCCGCCGACAGCTCGATCACCGAGCTGGCGCGGCGCAGCGAAGTGACGCGGCTTGGCGTCGGCGTTGACTCCAGCGGCGTCCTTTCTGAGGAAGCGATGGAGCGCGTCTTCGCGACGCTTGATGACTACTCGGCGATGATCGAAAAGCTCGGTGGCGCCGATAAGCGGCGCGCCGTGCTGACCAGCGCTACGCGTGATGCTGCCAACGGTGGCGAGTTCACGCGGCAGGTCGCGGAGCGCTATCAGCTTGACGCGCGAGCGATTGCCGGCGAGCAGGAAGCTCAGCTCTCGTTCCTCGGCGCGACCAGCGGCCGCGATCCCGACGACGGTTCGCAGATCGTCGTCGTTGACATCGGCGGTGGCTCGACCGAGCTGATCATCGGCCACGGCCGCACAGTTGGCTTCCATGTCTCGACCCAGCTCGGCGTAGTGAGGCAGAGCGAGCGCCACATCGTTCACGACCCTCCGACGACGGCCGAGATTGACGAGCTGAACTCCGAGATCGACGAAGTTCTTGCCGCCGGGGTACCCCAAGCCGAGCGCGAGCACGTTACGACGATCATCGCCGTCGCAGGCACGGCCACCTCAATGGCTGCGATCGACCTTGAGCTCGAGCCTTATGACCCAGAGGCAGTCCATGGCTACCGCGTATCACTCGAGCGCTGCCGCGAGATCGCGGCACGGATGGCGTCGATGCCCGAAGCTGAGCGGCGCGAAGTTGCCGGGCTCCACCCAGAC
>JAEMTR010000009.1:0-21677 GCA_016462245.1 Solirubrobacteraceae bacterium | reverse complement strand
CCGGCACCCAAATACTCGTCCGCGTGATCGAGGCCTTCGGGCTTGACGAGGTCGAAGTTTCCGAGCACGACATCCTCTACGGCGTCGCGCTCGACGCCGCCTTCAGCTCCTAGCCGCTTAGCTCAGGCGAGATTCGCTTTGCGTGGGTAGATCACGTCAGGGTCCTGCAGGACATTGACGAGCGCCGGCAGGCCGGAGGCAAAAGCTCGCTCCAGCGCGGGGCGCAGGTCGGCCGGCTTCTCAACCAGCTCGCCGTAGCCGCCGAGCGTCGTGACGATCTCGTCGTAGCGCGTGCCGGGGCGCAGCTCAGCAGCAACCGAGTAGCCGTAAAGGAACTCCATCGGGTGCTTCTCGAGCGCCCAGATGCCGTTGTTGCCCATTACGGCGACGACGTTGACGCCGTGGCGGGCGAGCGTGTCGAACTCCATGCCGCCAAAGCCGAAGGCGCCGTCGCCAACGATCAGGACTACCTGACGGTCAGGGAAGGCGAGCTTCGCGGCCAGCGCGTAGCCGGTCCCCGAGCCGAGGCAGCCGAATGGGCCAGGGTCGAGCCAGCAGCCCGGTTCATAGGAGTTGATCATCTTGCCGGCGAACGAGACGAAGTCGCCGCCGTCGCCAATCACGATCGCGTCACGGTCAAGGAACTGGTTTAGCTCGTGGTAGATCCGCATTGGGTGCAGCGGCGCGCGGTCATCCTCCAGCTCCGGCAGCTCGGCGGCGCGCTTCTCGTCTTCGACCTCACGCAGCTTTGTAACCCAAGCGCCGGTTGCGTCTTCGAGCCCGCCGGTTCCTTCGCGCAGCGCATCGATCGTCGCGGCAACGCCTCCATAACCCTCGGCTGCAACCTCACGCGGGTTCGGGCGCAGCGGCTCAGCGCGGTCAACGACGATCAGCTTCGTCTGCTCACCGAACGAACCGCCGAAGCCAAGCCGGAAATCCATCGGCACGCCGATCACTACAGCGACGTCGGCCTCCTGCAGCGCCTGGCCGCGGGCGCGGGCGAAGAAGAGCTCGTGGTCGGCCGGAACGCATCCGCGCCCTAGTCCGTTAAGGAAGACGGGGATCCGCCGCTCGTTAACTAGCTCCAGCAGTGCCTTCTCGCCGTGACCCCACCAGAGATTGGTGCCGGCCATGATCACGGGGCGCTCGGCCGCGGCCAGCAGAGCGATCGCTTCGTCGATCCCGGTTGCCGCGGCTGGCTCGGCCTCGGGGTCGGGCAGCGGCGGCGCTGGGGGCGACTCCTCGCCCTCGGAGAAGACGACGTCGAGCGGGAAGTCGATGAAGGTCGGGCCGGAATGCGGCGCCAGCGCCGTCGTTAGTGCTTCGTCGATCAGCCCGGGGATTGCGTCCGGGCTCTCGGCCGTAGCGGCGAATTTCGTCAGCGGCGCGACGAATGGAATGTGGTCGATCTCCTGAAGCGAACCCATCCCCCAGCGCAGCGCCGGCGCGCGGCCACCGAGAACCATGATCGGTGACTGGTTCTGCAGCGCCGAGCCGATTGCGCTGAGCCCGTTGGTCACGCCGGGGCCGGCCGTCAGTGCTGCAACGCCCGGCTGGCGCGTGACCTTGGCCCAGCCTTCGGCGGCGAAGGTTGCTGCCTGCTCGTGGCGCGTGTCGACGATCTCGATCCCCTCATCGCGGCATCCGTCGTAGATCGAGAAGAGGTGGCCGCCGGAGAGCGTGAACAGTTTCGAAACCCCGTACTGCTTCAGCCTCCGCGCTACGAGGCGACCGCCGTGGAACATCGTCGTTGAGCCAGCTTCGCTTTCCATCGCGCAACCCTACCGACGATCGGGAGTGCCGCGGCGCCCGCGTCGGCGCCTTACGTGGGGTCATCTCGCTACCCTCTGCAGAGTTAAAGACCAGCCGAGTCGTGGCCGCCCAGTGTGGCCGCGAGCGGGGGAACCAGGTTGTTGGGGCTAAGCGCTCGCAGTTCGGAGCGCCGCGCAGACTCTTAATAGCGCGCGCCCGTCAGCTCACCTCGTAGGCACAAACAAGAGTGGTCAGCAGTTCATGCCAGTACTCAAGCGTTCAACTTCCCCCCTGCTTCGCAGAGGCCTCCCGGCCTTTCTAGTGCTGCTCGCCTTCAGTGCACCTGTTGCAATCGCTGCGAGCGGCCCCGGCGGCGCTGAGGTTCCAGGCCAACCTCTGGTCTCATCGATTGCCTGCCCACTCCAGCCCGTCGGCAGCTGCTCCGCCGGGCAACTAATGACTGTTCGCGGCAGCAACCTTCAAAGCGCGCAGCAGCTCACCTTCGTCGGCTCCAGCCCGAGCCGCGACAACGTCGTCGTCAAGCTTTCAGCTCGCGCTGCTCAGCCGACCGCGATCACTGTCACGGTGCCAAGCCGCGCGAAGAGCGGCGCGATCCGCATCAGCGGCACGATCGGCAGCGCCGTGACCGCGCCCCAGCCAGTCAAGATCGTTGCCGGACTGCCCGCAACCGACGACGCAAGCGGTTCAAAGAAGCTGATCGCCGGCGGCAAGCGCGCGGCCCACTTCAGCTACCGCGTGAGCAGCGCAGTGGCGGTTGGCGCGCGAGTTGAAGCGGTCAGCGGTAAGACCGGAAAGATTGTGCGCAGCTGGCCGCTCGTTAAGTCCGGCGACGGGGCCGTAGCTTGGAATGGCTTCGTCGGCGAGGAGCCAGCCGCAAGCGGCACCTACGTGCTGCGGCTAAACGAATTGGGCAGCGCGAGTGCCAAGGCGAAGGCTGGCAGCGACACGCAGTTCGAGATGCTCGAGGGCTTCTTCCCAATTCGTGGTGCGCACACATTGGCAGCGAGCGAAATGCAGCGCTTCGGTGGCTCACGTGACCACCAAGGGACCGACCACTTTGCCAAGTGCGGCACGCCGCTCGCAGCATGGACCAGCGGCGTCGTCCAGTTCAACGACTTCCAGGGCGCGGCCGGCAACTACGTCGTCGTTCAACGCGCCGACGGTCAGTCGTACGCCTACATGCACATGCTTGAACGCTCCCCGGTGAAGGTCGGTTCGAAGGTCTTTGCCGGCCAGCGGCTCGGGCGGGTAAGCGACAGCGGCAGCGCCAGCGGCTGCCACCTGCACATCGAACTGTGGACCGCGCCGGGCTGGTATAAGGGCGGCCGTCCGTACGATTCGCTGCCGCTGATGCAGCGCCTCGACAAGCTCAACTGAGCAAAATCGCAGAGTTCGATGCCCGGGGAGGGGCTCGAACCCCCACGTCCCTTGCGGGACAGCCGGTTTTAAGCCAGCCGCGTCTACCGGTTCCGCCACCCGGGCGGGCGCTGAAGACTAGCCTGTAGCTGTGGTTAAAAGAAGCTCGAGGGGACGAAAAAAAGCGAAACCTTTTGCCTCCAGCGGTGTTGGTATGTCTGAAGAATCTATGGAAGCCTCAGCAATCACACAATCCGACCTTGTAGGACTGCGCGCCCCGAGCGCCTTTCTGCGTCTCCAATCGGACGAGAAACTGGTCACGCTGACGCGCCGCGGTAATCAGTCGGCCTATGAGGCGCTGGTCGGCCGCTACCACACACGGATCCTCGGCTTCACGCGCCACATGCTGGCCTCGAAGGAGGACGCTGAGGACGTAACTCAGGAAAGCTTCGCCGCCGCCTACAGCGCGATGATGGCCGATGAGCGCGCGATCAACGTCAAGCCTTGGCTCTACCGGATTGCCCGCAACCGCTCGCTCAACCACCTCCGCCGCCAAACTGCAATCGGCGTCGATGACTTCGACCACCACGTTGCCAACCACGGCCGCACGACCGAGGATGAAGTAAGCCAGCGCGAAGACCTGCGACAGCTGATGACCGACGTGCGCGAGCTGCCCGAGTCGCAGCGCACGGCGCTGCTGCTGCGCGAGATCGACGCGCTCTCCTACGACCAGATCGCCGAGGCGATGGAGACGACCGTGCCAAGCGTCAAGTCGCTGCTGGTTCGCGCCCGTGGCGGCCTCGCCGAAGCAGCCCAGGCTCGCCAGATCTCCTGTGAAGAGGTGCGGATCGAACTTGCCGAAGTGGCCGAAGGGCTGACCAAGCTCTCTCCCCCGGTTCGCCGCCACACTCGTGAATGTGAGCGCTGCAAGGGCTTCCAAGCGACGCTGAAGCAGAACAACAAGGCGCTCGCGATGCTGCTGCCGATCGGGCCGCTGCTGGTGTTGAAGAAGGTCATCCTCGCTCATATCGGCACAACTGCCAGCGCCGGCGGAACCGCTTCGGCGACCGCTGGCGGCGGGCTGCTCTCCGGCGCCGTCGGTTCAGTTGCGACGAAGGCCGCCGCAACGATGGCGGCAGCCGCGATCGTCACTACCGGCGCCGTTGAGGTAAACAAGGCAACGACCGCTGAGCCGAGGCGCGAGTCCGCCGCCGCAATCATGCAGAGCACTCCGGTCGCAGTAGCGCCAATCACGACGGCGGCGAAGAGTGGAGCTCCAGCCAAGCCTGAGGCCCCCATCGACGCTGCCCCAACACTCGCCGCGGTAATCGCGCCGGTCGTCGCCCCAGCGCCGCTGCCTGTAACAGTCGATCCAACTGTCGTTGCCGTGCCTGTTGTTATTGAGGAGCACCACGACGACGTGACGCTCGCACCACCGGTCGTTGACGTGCCAGCGGTTCCACCGGTCGTTGACGTGCCAGCCGCACCACCGGTCGTTGACGTGCCAGCGGCACCACCGGTCGTTGACGTGCCAGCGGTTCTGCCATCTGAGCCAACAACTGCGCAGAGCATCGAGACAGTCGTCGGCGAGACGCCGACCGCGCTTTCTACAACTCGCTAGCGCTCAGTTACCGACGACGAGCGATTCGAACGGCTCACGCAGTGGCGGCTGCTGGGCCAGAACACCGGCCGTCTGCGTTTGAGCGTTGCGCTGCCCTGTCATCGTCAGATCGACCCCAGCTCGCGCGCCTGGCTGAAGCGGAAAGATTAGAACGCGGCGGCCGTAGAAGGTTCTACCGCCGCGGCTGAACTGGTAGTACAGCTCATACCCCGGCTGCTTCTCAAGCGAGATTGGGCCCTCGGCGATCGTGATCAGGCTGGGATCGGCAGCACTCATCTGGCGCGTCAGCCGCTCGGCCTGAAGCGGAAGGACGCCTTCGATCGCCCCTTGATAGGCAGGCAGTATCAACGGCTGGACGGCGAAGGTTCGCTTCGCTGAGACGCTAGCTGGAGTTTCAAGCCGCAGCGACTCGCGGCCGAGCGGGAGCCTCGCCATCAACAGGTCGCCGTCATAGCTCAATCGGAACGCGACCGGCACCGCAACCTCAGCGTTTCGCTTAGACGATCCGCCTCCGAGCAGCATGTAGATCACAAGGAGAGCAGCGATCATCGCGACCGCGATGATCAGCCCACGCGGAAGGCGCCCTAAAGCGCGCCACTTGGGGCCAAGCCATGTTGGCAACGAATCACCAAACTCAGGGCGGACAATCGAGCTCATCGCTTTTCAGCGTAGCCGCAGCTCAGGATCGGTCAGTAAACAGCTTGTCGAGGTCGAGATCGGTAAACGAGTCGAACGCGACCATCGTCTGCGAGCGGCTCACGCCCTCAAGAGCGGCAACGTTTTTGGCCAGCGCGTCAGCAAGCTGCTGGTGGCGCTCTACTCGCACAATCGCTACGAAGTCCCAAGCTCCCGTTACCGAATAGACCTCGGCGACGCCATCGATCTGGTTCAGTTTCCCGCCCAGCGTGGCCAGCGCCGTGCGCTCCGCTTCAACGAGGACGAAGGCCGTGATCACGCTAGCTCCAAACTTTCGCCCGGCTCAAGAATCGTGACTGTCGCGAAGCCTTCGGCCGCTACGTCATCGGCAAAGGCTTGCGCGTCGGTCTCAATCGGCGTGAAGGTATTGCAGTGAATCGGGACGACTCGAGGAGCGCCGATCAACGCCGCGGCGCGAACGGCGTCGTGGCGATCCATCGTGTAATGGCCTCCGATCGGGATCAGCGCTAGGTCGATCGAGTGGCGCTGACCGGGCAGTGCGAGGTCGCTGAACAGCGCAGTATCACCAAGGTGGTAGATCGTCTTGCCGCCGATGTTGAGGACGATTCCAGCGGGAGTGTTAACCGTCCCACGAGGCGTTGTCGAGGTGTGCCAAGCCGGCACCCACTGCGCCCATCCCCAGTCGAAATCGATCGTGCCGCCCAGATTAGGGTCGTGAACAAGATGATCAGGACCCAGCTCCTCGCTCAGCTCAGCGGCGATCTCAACTATTGCTGCGACCGGGGCACCGGTGCGCGAAGCGATCGCGGCCGTGTCACCGATGTGATCTGCGTGGCCGTGCGTGATCAGGATTGCGTCGGCCTCAAGCTGATCGTGCGCTGCGGCAGCTTTCGGGTTGCCAGTCAGGAATGGATCGACGAGGACTCTGGTCCCGTCATGCTCAAACGAGAACGCCGAGTGACCTAGGAATCGAACTTCTACGCTGCTCACTGGTCGCCTCCCTGAACGTCGTTGGCTGCTGCAAGCTCTTCCGCCAGCGCCAGCCCGACAGCGACGCCGACCAGCATCGCCAGCCGCGATTCCTCAGCGACGAGTTCGGCCAGCGCAATGCGGCGCTCTTCAGAATCGGCGATCTCGGCGACGCGGCTGATCTCACCTTGATGGGCTGAATCGAAGAAGCCGCCGGCGTCGAGCGCTGCGCCAAGGATCTGCTGTAGACCCGGCGCAGCGTGAGTAACCAGCTCCTGCGCGTCAGCGAAACGTTCGCCGTCGGCGATCGCAGCGACCGCTGCATCTACCTGCTCAGCGCTGTAACGGTGCTCAGCCATCGCTCAAGAGCCTACCG
This sequence comes from Solirubrobacteraceae bacterium, assembly GCA_016462245.1. Lineage (GTDB taxonomy): Bacteria > Actinomycetota > Thermoleophilia > Solirubrobacterales > Solirubrobacteraceae > F1-60-MAGs163. Next base: position 14,925 of record JAEMTR010000009.1, on the reverse strand, counting down.
GCGCGCGAGAATCGAGCCGGCGAGTAGGCCGAGAATCAGCCCGGCGGCGCCCGCTGTGGAACTGGCTTCAACCGCAGCTAGGGGCATCAGCAGCAAGACCGCGGCGCAGATTGCGGTGCCGATCAGGTCGACCGAAGGCTGCTCGCCGCGGCGCGTCTCAAGCACTGGAGTGATGACCCACGCGCCGATCAGCCCAAGCGCGGCCGCATTTGCGCCCAGCGCCAGCGGAATGCTCTCCAGCCCCGCCGCCGCCGCCATTCCACCGACGGCGCAGATCGCAAAGCAGGCGCCAGCAACAAACGGTCCATGGCGGCGTTCGATCAGTCCGCCGAACAGGGCTATCCCAACGACGCTGGCAGCCGCGTACCAGAGGTTGTCGGCGAAGAACGAGGCTGTGATCAGGCGCCACCACTGGCCGTCGAGCTGACCGACGACCCCTACCTCGCTGGCCAACACGACGCCCGGCACGATCAGTACGGCGCCAACCGCGCAGGCCGCCGCAAGCGTGATCGAAACGACCGGCTGGCTTGGCCATGAGCCACCGCGCTGTGAGCGCTGTCGCCGTTTGCGCTGGCGCCCCGGCTTCGGACCACCGGCGGCGATCTGGCCGCGCGCGATCTTTGGCGCGCGCTGCTGCATTCGCGCGCCGCAGTAGGGGCACTCGGTCACGTACTTCGAAACCTCAGCCCCGCAGGAACGGCAGACAACGAAAAGGTCGGTGGCTTCAGGCATCAGCGCTGCGATCTTAGCCCGCCGGTGCTCGCGGCAGCGTTCGCGGATCGCAGGTACGCTTTATCGAGTTACCCCAACCCGATACGGAGACAACTGACGTGGCCACTGATTCGATGACCTCTTCCCAGCTAGAAGAACTGCTCGGCGACAACGCCAAGACGCTGCTCGAGCACAAGTGCACGACGATCGACTCTTCAATGCTGCACCTGCCGGGCCCAGACTTCAACGAGCGGATCGTTGCCGAGAGCGACCGCAGCGCTCAGGTGATGCGCAACCTGCAGCAGATGTGGGACCACGGCCGCCTTGGCGGAACCGGCTACCTCTCAATCCTTCCCGTCGATCAGGGAATCGAGCATTCGGCCGGCGCCAGCTTTGCGCCCAACCCTGAGTACTTTGACCCCGGCAAGATCGTCGAACTGGCGGTCGAAGGCGGCTGTAACGCGGTCGCTTCAACGGTCGGAGTGCTCGGCGCCGTCTCACGCAAGTACGCGCATCGGATTCCCTTCATCGTCAAGCTCAACCACAACGAGTTTCTGACCTACCCGAATGAATACGACCAGATCATGTTCGCCTCAGTGCAGCGCGCTTTCGACATCGGCGCCGCCGGCGTCGGCGCGACGATCTACTTCGGCTCGAAGGAGTCGCACCACCAGATCGTCGACGTTGCGGCAGCCTTCGACGAGGCCCACCGGCTCGGAATGTTCACCGTGCTCTGGTGCTACCTGCGCAACAGCGCCTTCGTCGTTGACGGCACCGATTACCACGTCTCGGCCGACCTCACAGGCCAGGCCAACCACATCGGTACGACGATCGAGGCCGACATCATCAAACAGAAGCTGCCGGAGAACAACGGCGGCTACCTCGCGCTGAACGCTGATGGCGTCTCCTACGGCAAGACCAGCCCGCTGGTCTACGACAAGCTGACGACCGACAACCCGATCGACCTGACTCGCTACCAGGTGGCCAACTGTTACATGGGCCGCTCCGGGCTGATCAACTCCGGCGGCGCTTCCGGCGGCGCCAGCGACAAGGCCGAGGCCGTCACGACAGCGGTGATCAACAAGCGCGCCGGTGGTACCGGCCTGATCACTGGCCGCAAAGCCTTCCAGCGTCCGATGAACGAGGGGATCGAGATCCTCAATGCCGTTCAGGACGTCTACCTCTCAGACGACGTAACGATCGCTTAAGGCGCGGCGCCCGCGCGCAAGCGCGCAGCATTGCTCCCAGATTGAGGCGAGAGTAGTCCACGGTCGCTTCGTCCGGCCGCGCCGCGCTAGCGTCGTGCGCAGATGCCAATCAGAGTCAAATACCGCGGCGCGGCCTGCGCCGCTCTCGCCGCAGCGCTGCTATTAGCTGCGGGCGGCTGCGGCTCGAGTGAGGCGGGGCCAAACGACGAGATCGACGCCGCCGTCTCGCGGATCGTTGACGGCGACACAATCGTCGCCGACCTTGGCGGCCGTGAGGAGCGCGTCCGCTACATCGGGATCGACACCCCTGAGAGCGTGGGGCCGAACTCCGAAGTCGAATGCTTTGGCCCCGAGGCGAGCCGCGAGAACGAGCGGCTGCTGCCGAGCGGAACGCCAATTCGGCTCGTCATCGGCGCCGAGGCGCGCGACCGCTACGGGCGACTGCTGGCCTACGTCTACCGCAGGTCGCAAACCGGCAAGGAGCTATTCGTGAATGCCGACCTGGTTCGGCGCGGCTTTGCCAAAACAATTGTCTTCCCGCCAAACACGCTCCATGCGGGCGAATTCGCACAGTTGCGCAAAGCAGCTCACAGTGAGCGGCTCGGCCTGTGGGGGTCCTGCCGCTAAGATCGGCCTCGATGGCTACACACCTCCGTCAAAGTCTGCGTGACTTTGAGGCCAAGTTCCGTGCCGAAATCCGCGCCGACCGCGTCCGTCGTCACGAGATAAATCATCGCGCCGAAACGCGCATCAGGGTTCGGCGGCTGGACCGCCAGCACCGCCACGGAACACTCCGTTTCGCAATGCTCGTGCTGCTGCTGATCGCCACCGCGGTTATCGTGACGGTGGCGATGTTTGAAACGCTTTACATCGTTATGGGATAGGGCGCGCCGGGTCTGCTTCGCGCTGCTCGCCATGGACCTGCGCGTAAACCTCATCGCGATAGACGGGAACTTCGCGCGGCGCCTTAATGCCGAGCCGCACCTTCTCGCCGGCTACCGAGAGCACCGTGATCTCGATCTCATCACCAATCATGATGCTCTGGTTCGTTTTTCTCGATAGGACAAGCATCGCCCGCTCTCCTCACGTAATCCGTCTATTCGTTTCGCGAACCTACCAGCGGCGCGCGCCCGACCGCAAGTGGAATTTCTACGTCACTTCACGGCGCCGGGCGACGCGCGGCCGCGCCGCTCCGATAGGGTCAGGCTCCTAATGGCTAGAAAATCTTTGAAACCACAACTCAACCAAATCCGCGTATGGGTCGGTCAAGGTCGCACAGATGCTTGGATCGCTCACCAGCTCGAGGTGCCAGTCGCGCAGCTCGAAACCTTCAAGCAGGAGTTCGAACTAACGAGCTCCGAGGCCGCTGTCGCTGGCTTCGACGAGGTCGTAGACCTGCGCGCCGCCGATGATGCCAAGGTCGCCGCAGCGCTGGAGATCGAGGAGGCCGAGCAGGCCAAGGCGGCCGAGGAAGAGGCTCGCCTGCGCGCTGAACGGATCGCCGCCGGCGAAGAGGACCCTGACGACGCTGAATCGGAAGAAGAAGAGGGCGGCACAAACGGCGATGGCGCGGGGCCGTCGCGCCGCGGCCGCCGCGGTGGCCGCGGCCGTCGCAGCGGTGCGAAGACGCTCGAAGGCAGCTTCGACCACGGCGAAGAGGGCTACGGCCTCTGGCTCGACCCGGCGATCGCGGAGAACGCTGTTTACGCCGAGCACTGGGCCGGCAAGCGCTCCGTCACGGTGACCGTCGAAGCTGACCGGATCGTGATCCGCCGCGCCGACGACGAGTAATCTGCGGCCAGCGCTAAGGCTTCTGCTCAAGCCGCCGGCCACCGGCGAAGTCAACGGCGCCGCGAACGTAGCGGGCGTAGGCGGCGTCAGCGATCCGCGCGTCCCAGGCCTGCGGCAGCTCCGGCTCCAGCCGTAGCGCCAGCTCCATGCACCAGGAGCTGTCTTGCTCGTAGAACTCGACCAGTTCATCGACGGTGAAGGCGCCACCGAGCCGCCGGCGCAGCTCGGCAACGAGCGCCTCTTCGACGCGCAACAGCGCTGGCTGATCCTCGACAGGCGCGGCTGCCAAAACCCGCTCGCCTTCGCGCCACTGCTCTATCGCAGTTTCAAATGACACGCCGCGCAGAGTAGCGCTGGTGCTTAAGGGCTGTCCGGCAGACCGTTGATTACGTAAGCCTTCTCGCCCGGCTTGACCATCCCGAGACTTCTTGCTTCGCGCTCCAGCGCCGCTGGATTCTTCAACGCTTCGACGCGTTTTGAGAGCTGTACGTTTTCACGCTGAAGCTTCGTCAGCTCGCTGTGACGAGTTGCCGCCTCGCCCCTGGCCGACCAGATTGCGATCAACGGCCGCAAGTACAGCGACACAACTAACAGGCAGACGCCGATCACAACAAACCTGCCAATTCTGTCCCAGCGAATACCGCCCGAACCGGCGCGACGCCCTTCAATCAGCCGCGGCCGGGGCAATAGCTGGCGATGATCAGGGCGCTGACGGAGAGTTGCACTGCGTGAAGTCATAAGCGCACGTTCGCCGCCGCCAGCGGGACTCCTTCCCAGCAATTTTGGGCAGCTGAAGCGCCACCCGGCGGCTAACTTCGAAAGACCGAGCGGCCGGGGTAGACGGCGCGGTCACCGAGCTCCTCTTCGATCCGCAGCAGCTGGTTGTACTTTGCGACCCGATCGGACCTCGAAGGAGCACCGGTCTTGATCTGGCCGCAGCCGGTCGCCACCGCAAGGTCGGCGATCGTCGTGTCCTCGGTCTCGCCCGAGCGGTGCGACATCACTGCGCTGTAGCCGGCTTCGCGGGCCATTGCGATCGCGTCGAGCGTCTCGGTCAGCGTGCCGATCTGGTTGACCTTGATCAAGATTGAATTTCCGACGCCAAGCTCGATCCCGCGACTGAGCCGCTCAGTGTTGGTGACAAAGAGGTCGTCGCCGACCAGCTGCACCGTCTCGCCGATCTTCTCACTCAGCTGCTTCCAGCCCTCCCAGTCCTCTTCGTCCATCCCGTCTTCGATCGAGAGGATTGGGTAGCGCGACGCCATATCTGCCCAGTAGTCAGCCATCTCGGCCGAGCTGAGTAGGCGGCCCTCGTGGGCAAGCGAGTAACTGCCGTCCTCAAAGATCTCGCTCGTTGCTGGGTCGAGCGCAATGCCAACGTCCTCGCCGGGGCGATAGCCGGCCGCTTCAATGCCTTCGACCAATACTTGGAGCGCCTCTTCGTTAGAGCCCAGGTCAGGTGCGAAGCCGCCCTCGTCACCGCCGGCCGTGCTGAGCCCGCGACCCTTCAGCGCTGCCTTCAGCGCGTGGAAGACCTCAACTCCAACGCGCAGCGCCTCGCCAAACGAGGCTGCGCCGCAGGGAACAATCATGAACTCCTGAAAATCGACGCGATTGTCGGCGTGGGCGCCCCCGTTGAGGACGTTCATCATCGGCACCGGCAGAATGCTGGCGTCGGCTCCACCGAGGTAGCGCCAGAGCGGTTGACCGGCGTCGGCGGCGCTGGCGTGGGCGCAGGCGAGTGAAACACCGAGGATTGCGTTGGCGCCAAGCCGCGATTTATTTGCCGTGCCATCAAGCGCGATAAGCGCATCGTCGACTGCGCGCTGATCGGAAGCATCAAGCCCGACCGCAGCGGCGGCGAGTTCGCCGTTGACGTTGGCGACGGCCTGCGTGACGCCCTTCCCTCCCCACTGGGCGCCACCGTCGCGCAGTTCGGTCGCCTCGAACTCGCCGGTTGAGGCGCCCGAGGGTACGGCCGCCCGGCCGCCCGCGCCGCCTTCCAGCGTTAGATCAACTTCAACCGTTGGATTGCCGCGGCTGTCAAGAATTTGGCGGGCGTGAACGCTGCTGATACTGGTCATTGGTCCTCTGCCATTCGCGCCCGCGCATAAAGCTCGAGCTGTTGATCTATATCTAAGTCGTTCCAGCTGAGCCCTGCGCTGCGGGCCAACTCCTCTGCTGCCTCCAGCCGCGCGCGGAAACGGCCAGTTGACGCTCTCAGCGACAGCTCAGGGTCGACTTTAAGTCGCCGCGCGACGTTTACGGCTGCGAAGAGCAGGTCGCCGACCTGCTCGAAGCTCTGCTCGTCGCCGGCGTCGCGCTGACCGAGCTGGCCAATCGCTTCAAGCTGATCGCCTAGCGCCGCTAAAGCCTCGTCGGTAGCCAGCGGGTCGAAGCCACTTGAGGCTGCGCGGCGCTGAACGCGGCGCGCCTCCAGCGGCGCTGGCAGGTTCTCCGGCAGCGAGCCAAAGATCGTCTCACCGCGGCCCGGCTCGCTACGTTTGATCTGATCCCAGTTACGCAGCACTTCGCCGCTGTCTTTGACCTCAACCTCGCCAAAGATGTGCGGGTGGCGGCGGATCAGTTTCTCGCGGCAGTGATCGGCGACCTCGCCAAGATTGCTGACGCCGCGCTCCTCTAACAGCAGCGAGAGAAAATAGACTTGGAAGAGCACGTCGCCGAGCTCATCGACGAGCGCCGCGTCGTCGCCCGAGTTGGCGGCGTCGGCCAGCTCGTAGGCCTCCTCGACGGTATGCGGAACGATTGTTCGCGCGGTCTGTTCGCGGTCCCAGGGGCATTCGACCCGCAGCTGGCGGGTCAGCTCGTCGAGCCGCCCAAGTGACGCTTCGATCTGATCGCGGCTCACGGCGCTAGCCCCCAGCGTCGCTTACCGAGCGGCGCTCGACGATCAGCCGCCGGATGGCGGAGCGGTAGGCGCTGCAGGCTGGCCCGGCGCGGTTGCCGGAGTCTTCGGCGCCTTGTAGTTGTTGCAATCGGCGACGATGTAGCCGGTCTGACACTCGGTCAGCTCCTTCCAACGCGTCTGGTAAGCCTTGCCGAAGGCTGCCAGCGACTTCTGCGACTTCTCGGAGATCACGATCTCCTTGATCGACTTCTGAGCTTGGGCTTCGGTCTGAACCTTCTTCGGCGTCTCCTTCGTGACCTCGAAGACGTAATAGCCAAGGCTGGTCTTGACCGGGCCAGCAACCTTGTTCAGCGGGGCACTGAAGATCGCCTTGTCGAAAGCACCTTCCTGCGAGCCCTGAGCGACGGCTGGAAGCTTGCCGCCAGCCTTCTTCGAAGTGGCATCGATTGAGTATTGGTTCGCTACTGAAGCGAAAGAATCGCCGCTCTCAAGCGCCGCCTTGGCCTCGTTGGCCTCAGCTTCGGTCTTAGTCAGGATCACGTTCAAATCACGCGTTGCAGGCTGCGTGAACTGAGCCTGGTTCTTCTTGTAGTAGGCCGAGATCTCTTCCGCCGTTGCCGTCTTCGAGGCCTTCTGAACCTGCTCCGTGATTGCCTTCTCGAGCATCTGTGAGCGCTGGCGGAAAAGCAGGTCGGCCTCAGTCTGGCCGGAGCTCTTGAGGAAGTCTGCGTATTGCTTGGCTGTCGGGAAGGCCTGCTTGCGGGCCTTGTCAAACTCAGCTTGAACCTTGGCGTCGGTGATGTCGATGCCTTCTTCGTTGGCCTGAAGTTCAAGCCAGGTTGAGCGGATCAGGAAGGTCATTACTTGATCCTTCAGCTGCGTGTACTGATCGGAGCACTGCTTTTTGAACTCAGCGTCTGTTGGGTCGGGCTGACCCTTTACCGGCTCCGGTGCGGCCGCCTTCTTGGCGGCGATGCATTTGACGTAGTTGGGAGGATCGGGAGCGCCTGCACCTTTGGCCGTTGGGTCCTGTGAGGCGCTGGCGGCCACCGTGACCCAGCGGTCGAAGGTCGTCTTCGAGATCGTCGTGCCGTCTATTGAAGCGACGTCGCTGTCGGAAACACCACCGCATGATGCGAAGGCAAGGGCTGAAATGGCTGCGGCGCCGAGCGCCAGAAAACGATGAGAGTGGTTCATAAGTTCCTTGATAATAGGCGCTGGGAAGTTGCTGCGCGCCACGCTAACTGCTTTGGCGGCTGACAGCCAAAAGAACAGTAGCGGCTGAGGCGATCATCGTGAGCCGCTCGGCGCCCTCTGCCGGCAACGAAAGCGAAAGCTGAGCACGCCCCGGCTCGTACTTCGACTGCGGCAGCTCCTTGCCCAGCGTCTGCTGCTGGGCCTCGCTGAAGTCGAGCGGCGTGACAACCATTCGCTCGCCGCGAATCGTCACAACTCCAGCGCCGGCCTGCCCCAGCTTGACTCGAGCCTGCTGCAACCGGATCAAATTCTCCAGCTCGACTGGCAGCGGCCCAAAGCGGTCGGCCAACTCTTCACTGAGCAGCGCCAAGTCGGCAACCTCGCGGCTCGCCGCAATGCGGCGGTGAACATCGATCTTGGCCTGCTCATAGGGAACGTAGTCGGTCGGGATGTAGGCATCGACATCGATGTCGAAACGGACCGGCTCGTAGTCCTGATCGTTGGCCGATGGTGGCCCGGCGGCGCGCACAGCATCGTCGAGCATCGAGAGATAAAGCTCGAAGCCGAGCGCCGCCACGTGGCCCGACTGCTCATCACCGAGCAGGTTGCCAGCGCCGCGGATCTCAAGGTCCCGCATCGCAATCTTGAAGCCGGCGCCAAGTTCGGTGTAATCGGAGAGCGCGCTCAGTCGCCTAGTTGCCTCCTCGGTCAGCGCCGCGGCGCTCGGGTAAAGCAGATAGGCGTAAGCACGTTCGCGGCTGCGGCCGACACGGCCACGGATTTGGTAGAGCTGCGAGAGGCCGAAGCGATCGGCGCGCTCAACGATCAGCGTGTTGGCTTGGGGAATGTCGATCCCGGACTCAATGATGCTGGTCGAGACCAGCACGTCGCAGTCGCCGCGCAAGAAGCGCATCATTCGCTCTTCAAGATCATGCTCGTCGAGCTGACCGTGGGCGACGTCGAAGCTCAGCTTCGGGCAGAGCCCGCGCAGCCGCTCGGCAGTCTCGTCGATCGTCTCAACTCGGTTGTGGAGGAAGAACGACTGCCCGCCGCGCTCGTGCTCGCGCTCCAAAGCGAGTCGCACCAGTTCCTCGTCGTATTCGCCAACGAAGGTCTTGACCGGCCTGCGGCCCTCAGGTGGAGTTTCGATCACGCTGATGTCGCGCATCCCGGCGAGCGACATCTGAAGCGTGCGCGGGATCGGCGTGGCGCTCATCGCGATCACGTCGACGCGCAGCTTTAGCTGCCGCAGCAGCTCTTTCTGCTTGACGCCAAAGCGCTGCTCCTCATCGACTACAAGCAGCCCCAGATCCTTCGGCCTAATGTCGCGGCCCAGCAGGCGATGGGTGCCGATCAGAATGTCGGTCTTGCCATCGTTGAAGTTGGCCACCGAAGCGCGCTGCTCGGCGGCGCTGCGCAGGCGGCTAACGACGTCAACCGTGAACGGGAAGTCCTCGAGCCGCTCGCAGAAGGTGCCGAAGTGCTGTTGAGCGAGGATCGTCGTCGGCGCCAGAACCAAGACCTGTGTGCCGTCGCCAGCGGCTTTGAAGGCGGCGCGCAGCGCGACCTCTGTCTTGCCGTAGCCAACGTCGCCGCAGATCAGCCGATCCATCGGCCGCGGCCGCTCCATGTCCTGCTTGACGGCTTCGATCGCTGCCGCTTGATCGGCCGTCTCCTGCCAGGGGAAACGCGACTCAAAGTCGAGTTGCCATTCGGAATCCTCAGAGAAGGCGCGCCCTTCGCGGCGGCGTCGTTCGGCGTAAAGGTTGAGCAGCTCGCCGGCCAGCCCCTCTGCGGCCTTTCGGGCGCGCGCCTTGAGCGTCTCCCAGCCTTTGCCGCCAAGCTTCGAGAGCTTCGGCTCGAGCTCGCCAGCGCCGATGTAGCGCGTGATCTTCGCCAGCTGATCAACCGGCATGAAGACGCGGTCACCGTCGGCGTATTCGAGCTCTAGGTAATCGCGCGTGATCTCGCTGACGGTCTTGGTCTCGAAGCCGGCGAAGCGAGCTACGCCGTGATCCTCATGAACGACGGTGTCACCGGTGCGAAGTTCAAATAGCGAGGCGAAACGGCCAAGCCGCTCGGGCTGATCGTCGCTGCGTGGCGCGCGACGACGGCGAAACAGCTTGCGCTCCGGGATCACCGCCAGCTTTGCGCCGGCTGCGACGAAACCGCTGCGCAAGGCGGCGAGCGAAAAGAGCAGCTCCCCGTCGGCGCCCAGCGGAGCCGACGAATCCTCGAGCCAATCGGCCGAAAGCCGCGCGAGGTTGTGCGCAACCCGTTCGCCTTCGCCACGCCGCGAGAAGGCGACAACGGCCGTGTAGCCGCTACGCACGAGGCTTTCTAGCTCCGGTTCAGCTTCAGCCAGCGACTGGGCAGCGAACTCCGCGGCCTGCGCGTGGAGCTCTATCGGCTGCCCCGATAGAAGCGATGAGATCCGCGTCATCGCGCGGCTCGCAAGGGCCGCTTGTACGGCATCGGGAGCGACGTAGAGGTGGTGGGCGTCGGCGTCGTGGAATGCGGCGCAGACGTCCTGCCAGTGATCGCCGAGCGCAGGAGCAATCTCTTCCGCGGCGCCGACAATTACGAGTGCCTCGGCTGGCACCAAATCAAGCAAGGCCTGAAAGCGGTCGAGCGGCAGCAGGTCGGCGATGTCGGGCCGCTCGTCGGGATCGCTGAGCGCGGCGATCTCAGCCAGCTCACGGTGCTCGGCGGCGAGCTCGGCGGCCGGGGCGATCTCAACTAGATCAATCTCACCGAGCGAGCGCTGCGTGAAGGTCGAGAAGTGGCGCAGTGACTCAATCTCAATGTCGAAGCAGTCGACGCGCACGGCGTGATCTTCGGTCGCTGGAAAGCAGTCGAGGATCCCGCCGCGGATTGCGAACTGGCCGCGCTCGGCAACTTCTGAGACGCGCTCGTATCCTGCGGCGACAAGCTGGAGCGCAACCTCATCGAGATCGATCAGGTCACCCTTGCGCAGCGCGAAGCCCTTAGGGCGCAGCTCTGGATCAGGCACCTTCTCGGAAAGCGCCACGGCCGAAACGACGACGACCGGCGGCTCACCTGCGGGCGGGTCGAGCAGCGCGTCGAGCGCCGCGACACGCAGCCCAACGAGGTGCGGCGGCGGCGCGAGGTGCGATTCGTAGGTGACTCCACGGCTGGGGTAGAAACGAACTTGCCGCGGCGCCAGCCAGAGGCTGAGGTCGGCTGCCAGCGCCTGTGCCTCGCTGTCATCGCCGGCGACGACGATGCCTGGCTTCGATGCCTGGCTGTCGAGCAGCGCAGCTATCGCGTAAGGACGAAGCGAGCGCGAAACGAAGGCGTCGCCGCCATCGCTCAGCAGCCGCTCTCCTTGCGGGTCGTTCGCCAGCGCCCCAAGCAGCCCTCTTAGCGACACGGCTGTGCTCCCCTAGCCCGAGCCGCTCAGCGCAACCTGGCCCAGCACGATCTGCTCGACTAAATCGCTGGCCGAGGCGACAAGCGCCTCGACCTCACCGTCGGGCTGCTGCCAGCGGCCAAGCACATAGTCGGAGACACTCGCTGGGTCGGTCGAAGACGGCCTTCCGACTCCAATCCGCAGACGGCCAAACTCTTCAGAGCCAAAACCCTTGCGCAGAGACTTCAGCCCGTTGTGGCCCGCAAGACCGCCGCCGAGCCGCGCCTGGAGCTGGCCAAACGGCAGGTCGATCTCATCGTGAACCACGAGTACGTGATCGAGTTCGAGCTTCAGCGAGCCTCGCGCTGGCCCAGCCGATGTTCCCGACTCGTTCATGTAGGTCAGCGGCTCAAGCAGCGCTACACGGACAGCCGGGCCGCCAAGCGGGCCGACGCGGCCGCTAACGATCAGTCCGTTGAAGCTCTTCTTCGGGCGGCCTAGCTCCCAGCGCTTGGAAAGCTCGGAGATGACCTGGAAGCCTACGTTGTGCGGCGTCCATTCGTAGCCGGCGCCGGGATTGCCAAGGCCTACGATCAGCCAGTCGACAGGTTCAGCGCGTGAGAAGAAGCGGCCCACGGTTTGATGCTAGGGCGCGGAGTGAGGACTAGCCAGCGTCGTCGTCGGACTTCTCGCCCGACTCGTCGCCGCCGCCGCCAGCTTCGCCGCCGCCACCTTCGCCACCATCGCCAGCTTCGCCCTCTTCGCCAGCGCCCTCGATCGGTTCGCCGTCCTCGCCAATCAGCTCGGTCTCTTCTTCGATCGTCTCTTCGATCTCGAGCCGTGGAGCGAGCAGTGAGACAACAACTAGGTCGTCCTCATCGAGCAAGGTCACACCAGCGGGAACAACGGCCGATGAGAGCGGTGCGGTCTCACCGATGTTCAGCGTGGCGACCGAGATCTCGATCGATTCCGGAATCTCGTTCGGAAGCGCTTCAACGTGAACCTCGCGGATCGGCTGGTCGACGACGCCGCCTTCGACAACGCCAGGTGACTCCTCGGCGTCAACGACGATCAGCGGCACGACTGCCTGGATTGCGACGTTTAGGTTGACTCGGACGAAATCGACGTGAGTCATCTCACCGCGCACGGGATGGCGCTGGGCATCCTTCAGCACGGCTGGTTCGCTGGTTCCACCGACGACGAGATCAACGACGGCGCCGGAGGCGTGGAGCGCGGCGCGGAGCTCACGGCTGTCAACTGAGAATGAGACCGCTTCGCCCTCGCCGCCGTAGAGCGTGCCAGGAACTTGGCCTTCGCGGCGGAGCCTGCGGTTTGCGCGAGAGCCGTCTGGTTCGCGCGGAGAGGCGTTCAGTGTTGAGTTCGTAGATTGAGCCATCAGCGGCGCTCGATGGTAGCGGGATCGCTGCGCGCAGGCGCTCTGGCGGACCAGAGAGCTGCCTTGCTAAGGCTTCGAAGCTACCTGCCGCGCGGCCTTGAAAGCCTTCTGAATCGGAGCGAAGATCGGCTTCTTGGCCCCATCGAAAGTGACCAATCCCTTCTGGTGCAGTGGCGGCGCCGGAAACGGGTTGCCGCCGTCCCAGCCCGGGCGAACCCAGAATTCCTGCAGCGCCCAGTAGAGCGAGCCTGAGAGCCACGGCTTCGATCCGTAAACGGCCAGATGGAACTGAAGCAATTCGTTCGCAAAGGTCCAGGTGCCACGATCTTCCGGCTGTCCGGCGGCAGAGGCTTCGGCGCCGTACTCGGTGATCATCATCGCCTTCTTCGGGTAGCAGGCCCGCGTTTCATCGAGCGCTCCCGAAAGCAGATCGCGGTCGGCGATCGACCCGCTTTCGCCGACATACCAACCGAAGTAGGCGTTCAGACCGATTACGTCAAGCGGGTCGTAAGCGCTCTGGCAGGCGTTACCAACGCCACCGGCGGCTATTCCGACTGGCCGATTTGGGTCAAGTCGCTTGGCCAGCGCCGTCGCGGCAGCGATGTAACTGGCTTGCGAGTCATCTGCGCTGGAGGCCATCTCGTTGCCGACCGACCAGACGAAGATTGAGGGGTGGTCGCGGTTGACTTCGACCATTGAGCCCACTGCAGCGACGTAGCGAGCGCGGTTAGCGGCGATCGCCAGCTGCTGGTTGGGAATCTGGTAGACCGGAACCTCCGACCAGACGAGCATTCCCAGCTCGTCGGCGCGCTGCAGCGTGTAGGGATGGAGTGGGTAGTGCGCGCGCAGGACGAGGCCGCCGAGTTCGCGCGCCCAGCCGATCTGCTTGTCACGGATCGCGTTGTCAATCGCAAAGCCGCGGCCGGGAGCGTCCTCGTGCATCCCCACTCCACGCAGGTCAAGCCGCTGACCATTAAGCGTCAGCCGGCCGGCGCTGTCGACCGCGACGGAGCGAACGCCAACATGTCGCGTGTAGCGCTGCACGGTTCGCGCGCCAATGGCGGCCACAAGCGAAGCGTCGTAGAGGTACGGCCGCGCCGGCGACCAGAGCTTTGGTTTGGCGACGGTCAGCCTCGTCGTCAGCGTCGTCGAAGCGCCGGGGCGAAGCGTCGCCTTCCCGATCGTCAGTCGTTTCGGACCAAAGCGACCGGCAACGGTGACGCTCTGCGTCTTGGCGCCGAGATTGCTCAGCTTGACCTGCCAGTTGACGACGGCAGCGCAGCTTGGGCATCGCAGGTCGGGCCGAACATTGACCGAGGTGACGTCGATCTGATCGACGGCGCGCAGGTAAACCTCACGCAGAATTCCAGCGTAGTTCCACCAGCCACCTTGCGGCTCGCCAAATTCGTTATTGCGGGCCGGCGGCAGGTCGTCGATCGTGCGCCGACTATCGATCCGTAGAACGAGACTGTTGGCCGCGCCGGCCTTGACCAGCGCCTTCGGTAGGCGCAACTCAAACGGCTCATGGGCACCGGCGTGTGAGCCGATCTGAACTCCGTTGAGCCAGACCGTCGCGGAATAGTTGACCTGCTCGAAGCGGATCACCCAAGAGCGGTCAGCAGCGCCCGGCGGCAGCTGGAAATCCTTGCGGTACCAGCCGACCGAGCCGAGGTAGCTGGTCAAGCTGTCGTCGCCGGCATTCCATGCGTTTGGCACTTTCGTCGATGTCCAATCGGTTTGGCTGCTCTGTTTCTGCCAGCCCTGACCGAGACCAACGTTGTTTGGATCAAGCCGCCTGAGCCAGCTCCCATCGACGAGGTAGCGGCCGGAGGGGCCGTCCGTGTAGAGCGTCTTTGCGCTCGGCACGGCGCCGCCTGCGCTCTCTGCGGCCTGCGCGGTGGTAACCGGTAGGGCGGCGATCGCGATCAACGCTAGGCAGAGTCGGACTAGCCTGGGCATGGTGACTCTCTACCGATTGGGCGGCTGATCGATCGGAGCACGACCTTGCCGTCGAGGAAGGCAAGCCCACGGCGCTCAACTGCGATGCACTGAACGACAGCCAAGCTCGTGCCGCCGCGGTTCCATGCGACGCGTGAATTGCCGCTTGAGTCCCCGATCGCATAGGCGCCGGCGGAGTCGAAGCGCAGAATCTTTAACGGTCCGCCGCCACTTAAGCGACGAGCGTTGGAGCTGACGTCGGCGAGGCACTTTGGCTTCTGCGCGCAGCCCTCGATCGCAGCCAGCATTCCAGCCGCGTCGCCCTCGTTCTGGAACTGCAGAAGGTCAACTACGGCGTTGCGCTCGCGGTTTTCGGCCGTCAGCCAGCGCGCAACGAAGGACGAAGCGAGAAGAAAGCCGATCACGAGCAAAGCGATTACCC
>JAEMTR010000093.1 GCA_016462245.1 Solirubrobacteraceae bacterium | reverse complement strand
GCACAGCACCGCGCGGCAGGCGGCGGAGGTTGCCGCGGCGGCCGCAGTGGCGATGCTCGCGCTTACCCACATCTCCGCCCGCTACCCGGTGCGCGCGATCATCGAGGAAGCCGAAGCGGTCTTCGAGGGCACGGTCGTGCCGCGCGATTTCGATGCGATCAACATTCCTGTCGCTGAGAAAGGGGCGCCGGTGCTGCTTCGCGCTGACGATGTCGAGGTTGAGCAGGCAGCAGCGCCGCAGTTTGCCGAAGCGGCCGAGGAGGGCTCGCCACCGAGCGAGATTTGATTCAGCGTTGCGCCGTAATTAGTGCTAACGTGCGCGCAGCAGTTCACCCCCTTTAACTCGGTCCGAGAGGCCAAGAAGGGCAGGATCTAATGAGCCAACAGAATGTCGTCCTAGACGACGAAGAGCTAAACCGGGCACTAACCCGCATCGCTCACGAGATCCTCGAACGCAACACCGATTCGTCTGAGCTCGCGGTCGTTGGCATCCACAGCCGCGGGGCGGTCCTTGCGCGCCGGATCGTGGCTTTGCTAAATGAGTTTGCTGGCGTCGAGATTCCGCTTGGCCTGATCGACATCGGCTTCTACCGCGACGACCTCGGCAAGCGCCCCGAGGCGCCTCAGGTCTACTCAACCGAGATCGACTTCCCGCTTGACGGCGCGACCGTCGTAATCGTCGACGACGTGCTTTACAGCGGCCGCACGGTTCGCGCCGCGATCGAGGCGCTCTTCGCCTACGGGCGCCCGGCCTGCGTCCAGCTCGCCGTTCTCGTAGACCGCGGCCACCGCGAACTGCCGATCCGCCCCGATTACATCGGCAAGAACCTGCCGACCGCTCCAGGCGAGCGAGTCTTCGTTCAGGTTGAGGAGACCGACGGCGTCGACCAAGTTGTGATCGGCGAGGCTGAGAGCGCCGTCACTGGGGATGCAGCATGAAGCATCTACTGAGCATCGAAGACGTCAGCCGCGAGGACGTCGAGCGGATCTGTGCCCGCGCCGCCGCATTCTCCGAAAACCACGAGCGCGAGATCAAGAAGGTGCCCGCGCTGCGCGGTCGCACCGTGCTG
This sequence comes from Solirubrobacteraceae bacterium, assembly GCA_016462245.1. Lineage (GTDB taxonomy): Bacteria > Actinomycetota > Thermoleophilia > Solirubrobacterales > Solirubrobacteraceae > F1-60-MAGs163. The sequence continues at coordinate 4,800 of JAEMTR010000093.1, read as the reverse complement.
AATCTTTTCTACGAAGCGAGCACGCGCACGCGCAGCTCGTTCGAGCTGGCAGCCAAGCGGCTCAGCGCCGACGTCGTCAACTTCAGCGCCTCGGGCTCATCAACGGAGAAGGGCGAGTCGCTCAAAGACACTGTCCAGACGCTTAGCGCCCACCGTCCAGACGCGATCGTCGTGCGCTGCCCATGGGCGGGAGCGCCGGCGCTGGTGGCAGAGTGGACCGACGCCGCGATCATCAACGCTGGCGACGGCAAGCACGAGCATCCGACGCAGGCGCTGCTTGACATCTACACGCTCAGCCGCCGCCTCGGCTCGCTTGACGGGGCGAAGATCTGGATCGTTGGCGACGTGCTCCATTCGCGCGTTGCGCGCTCCAACATTCTCGGCTTCCAGAAGATGGGGGCGCAGGTAACGGTTGCCGGCCCGCCAACCCTGCTGCCGCGCGAGATCGAAGCGATGGGGGTCGAGGTTCGCTACTCGCTTGATGAGCTGAGCGAAGCCGATGTCGTCTACGCGCTGCGGATGCAGAACGAACGGATGCAGCAGGCCTACCTACCGAGCATGCGCGAATACGCCTCGCTCTTCCAGATCGACGAGCGCAGGCTCGGTGCCCGCTCGCTGCTGATGCACCCAGGGCCGGTCAACCGGGGAGTGGAGCTCTCCGACGAGGTCGTTGATTGCGCCCAGTCGCTGATCCTCGAGCAGGTCGCTGCCGGCGTAGTCGTGCGGATGGCCGTCCTCTTTGAACTGCTCGCAGCCTCGCGGGCCTTTGATCCGGTGCCGGAGCACCAGTCGGCATGACGCGTCGCAGAGAACAGCTTCTAGTTCGTGGCACGGCGGCCGAAGCCGACCTGATGATTACCGGCGCGCACCTGATTGATCCGCGCGCCGGGATTGACGGCGTCTTCGATCTGATCGTCAGCGACGGTCAGCTGGCGGAGATCGGTGAGCCCGGAACGCTCAAGGCCGGCCCCGATGCGGAGAAGATCGACGGAAGCGGCTTCCACCTCTTCCCGGCCTTCGTCGACCCGCACATCCACCTTCGCACTCCAGGCCACGAGCACAAGGAAGATATTGAGACCGGCACCCGCTCGGCGGCAGCTGGCGGCTTCTGCGCCGTGCTGGCGATGCCTAACACCGACCCGGTGGTCGATTCGGCTTCGGTGCTGCGTTCGCTGCGCGAGGCGGCCCGCCGTGAGGCGCGCGTGCCGGTCGGGTTCCTAGCCGCTATCACGGTTGGCTTGGAAGGCCAGGAGCTAACTGCGATGTCGGAGCTTCGCGCCGCAGGCGCGGCTGGCTTTACCGACGATGGAATGCCTGTTGAGTCGGCGGGAATGTTGCGCAAGGCACTGCAGTACCAGCAGATGTCGGGCGGCGTGCTCGCACTGCACGAAGAGGACCCGTCTCTCTCCGCTGGCGGATCGATGAACGAGGGCGCAGTCAGCGCCGTTCTCGGTATCGGCGGGATTCCAAGCACCAGCGAGTCGACAATGGTCGCCCGCGACGCGGCGCTGGCCGGATACGAAGGCGGAACGGTGCACATGCAGCACCTCAGCTGCGCCGAGTCGGTCGAGGCAGTCCGCGAAGCGAAGCGGCTTGGGTACAACGTCACGACCGAAGTTAGCCCGCACCATCTCTGCTTCACCGAAGATGAAGTGCGCACGCTCGACACGCGGATGAAGATGAACCCGCCGCTGCGGACCGAAGCCGACCGTCAGGCGCTGATCGCAGGCCTGATCGACGGCACGATCGACTGCATCGCGACCGATCACGCGCCGCACAGCGCGCACGAGAAAGAGGTCCCGTTCGAGCAGGCGCCGATGGGGACGACCGGGCTCGAGAGCTCCTTTGCGGCCTGTTACACCGAGCTCGTCCGTAGCGGACTTATGAGCATCGAGATGCTGATCGAGAAGATGACCTGCGGCGGCGCGATCTTCGGCCTCCAGATTCCACAGATGACGATCGGTGAGAGCGCAAACCTTGTGCTCGTCGACCTTGAGCAGGAGTGGCGCGTCGGCGAGGACGGTTACGAAAGCCGCTCCGAGAACTGCGCCTTCGGTGGTCGTTCGCTCTATGGGCGCGTGCTGCTGACGGTCGCAGACGGCGCCGTTGCCTACCGCCAGCGGAGCTTCGCGCTCAGCGCCGCGCCAGATCTCGACGAGGCGGCTCAGTGAAGGTCGCGCGGCTCGAAGCAGATCGGGCCGCGTTGCTCGTCGTCGATATTCAAGAGGCCTTCCGAGGCGTCATTCCGGGCGCTGACGCAATCACCGCGCGCACGCAGATCCTCGCGCGCGCGGCGACGCTGCTCGGCCTGCCGATAATCGTCAGCGAGCAGTACCCGAAAGGGCTAGGCAAGACGGTCGCTGAACTGGACGAGGTACTGGCCGGCGCGACGGTGCTGGAGAAAACGACCTTCTCCGCCGCTCATGCCGCGGGCTTCTCACTCGCCGGACGCGATCAAGTGATCGTCTGTGGAACGGAGACGCACATCTGCGTTGCCCAGAGCGCGCTCGACTTACTCGCAGCGGACGCTGAGGTGTGGCTCGCCTGCGACGCGCTCGGCTCACGCAGCCCCGACGATCGCGCGCTGGCGATTCAGCGCCTGGCGCTCGCTGGCGCTGTGCCGTCGAGCACCGAATCAATTTGCTTCGAACTGATGAAGGACGCAAAGAATCCACACTTCAAAGAGATCCAGGGGCTAATCAAGTGAGTAGAGAAGGTTTCGTCCTACTAGAGGACGGCACACGTTTCGAGGGCAAGCTATGCGGGGCGTCAAGCGGCTCGGTCGGTGAGGTTGTATTCACGACAGCGATGGGCGGCTATCAAGAGTCGGTCACCGATCCGTCGTTCGCCGGCCAAGTCTTGACCTTCACGGTGCCGCATGTAGGCAACTACGGCGTTAGTGAGCAGGCGATGGAGAGCGACCGCATTCACGTCCGCGGCGTCGTGATGCGCGCCGCCGATAACTCATCTGACGCGCCGACCGCCGATCAGGGCTGGCTCGACTGGCTCGAAGCAAGCGGTATTCCTGCGATCACCGAGGTAGACACGCGCGCGCTGGTGCGTCATTTGCGCAGTCGCGGCGCAATGCGAGGCGGCATCTTCGGCAGCGCCGACGCAGACACGGCAGCGGCGACGGTCGCGGCCGAACCGCCAATGGACGGGCAGAACCTCGCCGCCGATGTCGGGCCGCAGCAGCTGATCCGCCACGGCGTAGGCAATAGTGGCCCACGCGTTGCCGCGATCGACACCGGAATCAAGCTGTCGATTGTCAACCAGCTGGTCGAGCGAGGCGTCCGGCTCGACCTCCACCCGTGCAACGTCAGCGCAGAGGATCTCCTCGCCGACGACCCCGATGCGATTTTCCTCGCCAATGGGCCCGGCGACCCCGCTGCGCTAGACGGCGTTGTCGAGACCGTCCGCGGCGTGCTCGGTAAGAAGCCGGTATTCGGGATCTGCCTTGGCCATCAGCTCTGCTGCCGAGCGCTCGGCCTTGAGACCTTCAAGCTGCCATTCGGCCACCGCGGCGTAAACCATCCAGTTAAGGATCTGCGCACGGGGAAGATCGAGATCACGTCGCAGAACCATGGCTTCGCTGTCGCGTCGCCCGATGGTGGTCTGCGCGTCGAGAATGACGAGCCGATTCGCTGGGAGACCGACTTTGGAGCCGCTGAGCTCAGCCACGTCAACCTCTACGACCGAACGGTTGAAGGTCTAACGCTGCTCGACGTTCCTGGCTCGACGGTGCAGTACCACCCCGAGGCCGGCCCGGGCCCGCACGACGCGCGCCACCTCTTCGATGAGTTCGTCGAGCGAATCACGAAGGCGGCCGCATAATGCCGCGGCGCGACGACATCCAGAAGATTCTCGTAATCGGCTCCGGCCCGATTGTGATCGGCCAAGCCGCCGAGTTCGATTACTCCGGCGTGCAGGCCTGCAAGGTGCTGCGCGAGGAGGGCTACGAGATCGTCCTCGTCAACTCCAACCCAGCGACGATCATGACCGACCCTGAGTTCGCTGACGCGACCTATGTAGAGCCGCTACTGCCGGGCCCAGTCGCTGCCGTGATCGAGAAGGAGCGCCCTGACGCGCTGCTGCCGACGCTGGGCGGTCAAACGGCGCTGAATCTTGCCAAGGCGCTGGCAGAAGATGGAACTTTGGAACGCTTCGGCGTTGAGCTGATCGGCGCCGACTACGAAGCAATCGACCGCGCCGAGGACCGTGAACGCTTCGCCGAAACGATGGCTGAAGCAGGACTGAAAATGCCGCGCAGCGCGATCGCGACAAGCGTTGACGAGGCAATGGCTGCGCTCTCCGAGATTGGCCTGCCGGCAATCGTACGGCCAGCATTCACGTTGGGCGGGCGCGGGGGAGGGATTGCGCGCGACGAAGCCGAGTACCGCTCAATCGTCGCCCGCGGAGTCGAGGCCTCGCCGATCGGCCAGGTCTTGCTCGATCAGTCGGTGCTTGGCTGGGGCGAGTTTGAGCTTGAGGTGATGCGCGACCGCGACGACAACTGCGTAATCGTCTGCTCGATCGAGAATATCGACCCGATGGGCGTCCACACCGGCGATTCACTAACCGTTGCGCCGCAGCAGACGCTGACCGACGCGCTATACCAGCAGCTCCGCGACCAGGCTTTGATCGTGATCCGCGCCGTTGGCGTTGAGACGGGTGGCTCGAACGTTCAGTTCGCCGTTAACCCGGCGACCGAAGAGATTCTCGTGATCGAGATGAACCCGCGCGTTTCGCGCTCCTCGGCGCTGGCCTCAAAAGCGACCGGCTTCCCGATTGCCAAGATCG
>JAEMTR010000092.1 GCA_016462245.1 Solirubrobacteraceae bacterium | reverse complement strand
AATTTGATCGGGTCGCTCGCCTCCTTGGGCGGCGCCAACGGCGACGACACTCTTTAGCCGATCGCTAGCACGGCCGGCAGCCTGCCCTTCACGCCAGAGGTCAAGCGCGCGGCTGCGCGCCATCAGCCGTAGGTAGCTGCCTAGCTCGCCACGCTTGGAGTCAAATGACTCCGGCTTGCGCCAAACCTTGATGAAAACGTCTTGGACGACGTCGTCGGCTTGAGCCTCGTTGCCCAGAATCCTGAACGCCGCCGCGAATACACCGCGCCGGTGCTGTTGATAGATCGTTGTGTAAATGGTTGGGTCGCTGATGTCCATAGTCGGCCTCATTGGGTTAGTTGACGTTCCGACACTATACACACTCTGTGTAGGGTTTGGAGGCTTCTTGTGTAAGGTTGGTCACAGAGGCCATTAGACTGACCAAATGACCAACCCAGACCGCCTATCAGGGCTCGACTCCGCCTTTCTCCACCTCGAGCGCGACGGCGCTCACATGCACGTCGCCTCAATCATGGTCTTCGCAGGCCAGGCTCCCAGTTACGACCAGTTTCGACGCTTTCTCGAATCACGCTTGGACCGAGTACCCCGCTACCGGCAGCGATTGGCCTTCGTTCCGCTCGAGCAGGGCAGGCCAGTCTGGGTCGATGACCCGCACTTTAACGTTCGCTACCACCTGCGCCACTCAGCCCTTCCCAGCCCGGGCGAGGATGCGCAGCTAGCCGCGCTCGCAGGGAGGCTCTTCGCCGAACAACTCGATCGCGATAAGCCGCTATGGGAGATGAATCTCGTCGAGGGACTGGCACCAGGTGAGGACGGTGTGGCCCGCTTCGCGATCATCGTCAAAACCCACCACGCGCTCGTCGACGGGGTGTCAGGGGTCGACATCACGTCGGTGCTGTTCTCGACTAGCGCCGAAGAAGAGATCGTGACCGAACAGCCCGAGTGGATTCCTCGCCCGCTTCCATCGGCGGCCGATCTGATCGGCGATGCGGTGCGTGAGCGTCTCTCCAACCCGGCCGAGTTTTCCCGCGCAGCGCGTGCACTAGTGCGCTCTCCGCGACGGGCAATTGTCGATCTCGGCGGTCGGATCGAACAGACCGGAGCCTTGGCCTGGGCAGGAGTGCGCTCAGCGCCGCCAACGGCGCTCAACCAGCCGATCGGCCCACACCGCCGTTACGGCTGGGTTAATGGTTCGCTGGCGACCTTTAAACAGATCAAGAATGGCCTTGACGGAACGATTAACGACGCCGTCCTGACGACGGTATCGCTCGGGCTGGGGCGCTGGCTGCGGCGCCGCGGTATCGACACCGCGGAGCTAACACTGAAGGCGATGGTTCCGGTATCGGTGCGCACCGAAGACCAATCCGGGCAGCTCGGTAACCGCGTCTCGGCGCTCTGGGCGCCGCTGCCGGTTTACGAACAAGACCCTGCTGCCGCGTTCCACTACATCTCTAAAAAGATGGGCGACCTGAAGCATTCCGACCAGGCCGTTGGCGCTGACACGCTTACCGAGCTGGCTGGCTTTGCTCCGCCAACGATCGCCAGCCAAGCTGCGCGGCTGCAGAGTCGCCAGCGGCTTTACAACCTTGTCGTGACCAACGTTCCGGGGCCTCAGCAGCCGCTCTATCTACTTGGGCACCAGCTAACTGCGCTCTACCCCGTAGTCCCGTTGACGAAGAACACCTCGCTTGGCGTCGCTGCAATGAGTTACTGCGGGCGGCTTAGTTTCGGGCTGCTGGCCGACTACGACGTGCTGCCCGACCTTGGCGACGTAGTCGGCGACTTCAAGGCCGCGCTCTTCGACCTCGGTCGCGCCGCTGAGACCGACCGCCATCGCTGGGATAGCGCTGAACATGACAGCCTCTTCTCGGCGCACACGCCCGACGGCGACGCGCTGACCGTCGCCTAATTGACGTGCGAATTGCTTTAGCGCAGATCAACCCCGTCGTCGGTGACATCGCTGGCAACGAGCTGTTGATCAAGAATTCAATTGCCGACGCTCTCGCGGCGGGAGCGGCGCTCGTCTGCCTACCAGAGCTGGCTCTGACCGGCTACCCGCCAGAGGATCTGCTGCTCAAAGAGCACGTCCTGGCCGACGCAGCGGAGGCGCTTGAACGGATCGCTAGGGACGTCGAAGGGATTGTTGCGATTGTCGGCTATCCACAGCGCGACGGCGCGGTTTACAACAGCGCCGCCGTCCTAGCCGACGGACGGGTCGCTGGAAACTATAAGAAGAACCATCTGCCCAATTACGGGGTTTTTGACGAGCACCGCTACTTCGAAGCGGGAAGCCAAGGCGCGCTGATCGAACTCAATGGCAATCTAATTGGGCTCAGCATCTGCGAGGACATTTGGACCGCCGGCTCACCGGAGAGCGATGAGGCGGCCGCCGGCGCCAGCTTGATCGTCAACCTTTCGGCATCGCCATTTCAAGCTGGAAAAGGAATCGCGCGCGAGCAGATGCTGGCCGAGAGGGCGACCGCCAATAACGTCGCCGTCGCCTTCTGTGCTCAGGTCGGCGGTCAGGACGAGCTCGTTTTTGACGGGCATTCGCTAGTGATTGACAGCGGCGGCGCGACTATCGCCCGCGCGCCGCAGTTTGAGCAGTGGTTGCTGAGCTGTGAGATAGAGCTCCCCGAAAGCCAATTTGACAGCAACGTTGATTCGGTCGAGTTGCTTGGCAGCTTCACCACAAACCCACCGTCGAGCGACACCAGCCTCGATCATTTGCTCGCGCCCATCGACGGCGAGGACGAAGCGGTCTATGCCGCGCTAGTGCTTGGAACGCGTGATTACGCGGACAAGAACGGCTTCGATCGAGCGGTCCTAGGGCTCTCTGGCGGCGTCGACTCGGCGCTGGTCGCCTGCATCGCCTGCGACGCTCTTGGCGCCGCCCGCGTGAGCTGCGTGACAATGCCCTCCGAGTTCAGTTCCGAGGCGACCTACAGCGATGCAATAAGTCTCGCCGGATCGCTCGGCGTCGAGCTGCTCGAACTTCCAATCGGTGATCTGATGGAGCTCTATGGTGCGCTGCTGGCGCCGACGTTCGACGGTCGGCCTGCCGACCTCACCGAAGAGAATCTGCAGGCTCGGATCCGCGGCAACCTTTTGATGGCGCTTTCGAACAAGTTCGGTTGGCTGGTGCTCACAACCGGCAATAAGTCAGAGATGGCGGTCGGCTATTCGACGCTGTACGGCGATAGCGCCGGTGGCTTTGCCGTGATCAAAGACGTACCCAAGACGCTTGTCTACCGACTTTGTGAGCTGCGCAACCTTCGCAACGACGCAGCGATCCCTGAATCGATCCTGACGCGGGCGCCATCTGCCGAGTTGCGCGCCGATCAAGCCGACGAGGATTCGCTTCCCCCCTATGAGATTCTCGACCCGCTGCTCGAGGGCTACGTCGAACAGGATCTAGGAGCCGAGCAGCTGATCGCCGCAGGCTTCGACGCCGAGATCGTCGCTCAGGTAATTGGGCTTGTCGATCGCGCCGAATACAAGCGCCGCCAACAGCCACCAGGGATCAAGGTCACCGGCAAGGCCTTCGGTCGCGATCGCCGGATGCCGATCACAAACCGCTACAAAGCGTGAAGATCAGCCAGCGGGCAGTGGCCGCACTGCGATCGTCATCCGCACCAGTGCGCAGAGCCGGTCCTGATCGTCGCTGATCTCAACCTCCCAAACCCACGTCGTGCGTCCCTTGTGACGGCGGCGCGCGGTGGCATGGATCGTGCCCGAGAGAATCGGGCGCAGGAAGCTGGTTTGGTTTGAAAGCCCTTGCGCTGAGTTGCCGTCGGGCATTACTGCGACGGCAGTTGCGGCCGAGCTGAGCGACTCAGCGATCGAGGCGAAAACGCCGCCGTGAACGAGCCCCATCGGCTGCATGTGGTGTTCCTTCACTACAACCTGCGCCCGTGCGATCTCGGCCGTCAGCTCCAGCATCTCCAGCCCGTATAAAGCATCGAAGGTGCGGTCGAGCGGGACGACCGGTCCGATCTTTGAGTCGGGCATGAATTCGCTCATCAGGCGCACAATACCGCTGTGCTGCTCTACGCTAATGCGCAATGGCTTCCTTAGAACAGCTCCCCGCCGACCAAAGGGCGGTACTTAGCCTCTTGCTCGCGCAAGAGAAAAGCTATGCCGAAATAGCTGAGGCGTTGAATCTCACCGAAGCGGCGGTCAGCGAACGGGCCCACGCCGCGCTCAGCAGCCTCGCTGAGCCAGAGAAAGCTCCGGCCGGCAAGCGCCGCGCCGAGATCGGCGACTATCTGCTCGGCCAGCAAGGCGACGATGCCGCCAGTAAAACGAGGCGGTCGCTGACGCGTTCGGCGTCCGACCGCGCTTGGGCGCGGGCCGCCGCCGCCGCTCTAGCCGAGATCGCCGCCAACCCACTTCCGGCGATTCCAGGCGCGGAGCCCGAAGGCGCCCCGGCTGGAGCAGAGATCGAATCAGCCACGGCGCGCGGTGGTGATCGCTCGGAAGGCGGGCGTGGCGGAATATTCCTGATTGCTGGCGTCCTACTGCTGATTGCGCTCGGGGCCGGTTTTGGGCTCGGTCGCTTGACCGGCGGCAGTGACTCGTCGGCCGGTCAGCAAAATCCCCTACCTGGGAGCAACGCTTCGAATGCCAATGCGACTGCGATCGCGCAGGCAGCGCTTAAGCCACCGGCGGGTGGGCCAGCACCGCAGGCGCTCGGTTTTGCCGGTATCTCTGCTCAGGGCGATCAGCGCACTTTGAGTGTCGTCGCAAAGAGCCTGCCGGCAGCACCAAACGGCTCGCAGTATGGCGTCTGGCTGACGTCGAGCGGCAAGCCAGCCGTCTGGCTCGGTTACCTCCAGGCTGTCGGCAGCGGCGGCGTTGGCCTTCAAGGCGTACTGAACGGCGATCCGAAGGCTTACAGCGGCGTCCTACTGACGCTTGAGAAGGCTGCGCCAACGCCGACCAACCCATCGAAGAGCTACCTCGTCGGCCCGCTCAGCTTCGCCTCCTAAACGGCGCTAGAGCAGCTTGCCGGGGTTCATCAGGCCATCTGGGTCTAGTGACTTTTTGACCGCTCGAAGCGCCGCAACCCCTGTCGCCCCGTCCTCAGCCTTGAGATAACGCCGGTGGTCGATCCCAATCGCGTGATGGTGGGTGATCGTGCCTCCGTGGGCGATGATCGCCTCGCAGGCCTCGCGCTTCGCCGCCTCCCACTGAGCGAGGGGGTCGCTTTGATCCTGCGGCGCAACAAAGGTGAAGTAGAGCGATGCACCGCTCTGGTAGAGGTGCGAAATGTGGCAGCCCACGATCGGCGCATGGGCGGAGAGCACCTCGCTAACGCCGCGGTAGAGCAGCATCAGGTTGCTCCACGTTGTAGAAGTTTCAAGCGTTTCAACCATCACGGCGCGCTCAAGAAGGTGATCGCGCAGGTACGGAGTGCTGAAACGACTTTTCGCCCAAGTGCGGCCGGCGGCGCTGCCGAGCTTGACTGCGCCGTGCTGTTTCAGAAGCGCTAAGGCGGCACGTCGCCGCGGCTCGATCGTTCCGTCGGCGCCCTCCCAGCCGAGAATTACCAGCGCCCCCGAAGCGGCGCCGCGGCCGCGTAGGTATCCGTCAAGCAAGTTTCCTTTTGCCCCTTCGATACCGGCGAACGCGAGCCCCATCTCTGTTTCGTTTTCATCCGAGGCGCGCGAAACATCGGCCGATTGGTGCTCTTGCTCAAGCTTTCTGAGTCCATCGGCGGCGACGGTAAAGGATGGCATCATCAAAGCCTCGTAGCGCGTTGTCTCGGGCGCTGGGTGAAGCTCAAGCGAGGCTTCGGTGATTACGCCGAGCGCGCCTTCCGAGCCAGCAACCAAAGCGCGCAGATCGGGGCCGGCGGCACTCGCAGGACGCTCCGAAAGCTCCAATTCAC
>JAEMTR010000269.1 GCA_016462245.1 Solirubrobacteraceae bacterium | reverse complement strand
CACCCACTTGACGCTTTCAAGGTGATCATCGACATCAACCTGGTCGGCACCTTCAACCTGATGCGGCTCGCAGCGTTCAGCATGCTCAGCAGCAACGAGCCGGACGAAGAGGGCGAGCGCGGCGTCTGCATCAACACAGCATCGGTTGCGGCCTTCGAAGGTCAGGTAGGCCAGATCGCCTACTCAGCTTCGAAGGGCGGCGTCGTCGCAATGACGATCACGGCGGCGCGTGACCTTGCCGACAAGGGGATCCGCGTCAACACGATCGCCCCCGGCCTCTTCGACACGCCGCTGCTTGGCGCGCTGCCGGAAGATAAGCGCGCTGCGCTCGGCGCCCAGGTGCCGTTCCCAAGCCGCCTTGGCCGGCCGGAGGAGTACGCGCAGCTAGCGCAGCAGATCGTCGAGAACCCGATGCTCAACGGTGAGACGATCCGCCTCGACGGCGCGATCCGGATGGCACCGCGCTAAGCGCAGCTCAAAGTCCTAGGCCCTGCACCCCGAGCTCGTCAAAGCCAATGTGGTGGGCGAGCTCGTGGCGCACGGTCACGACGACCTGCTCTCGCAGCAGCGCCGGGTCGTGGCCGAAGTCGCGGCGCAGCGTGTCGCGGAAGATGATGATTCGGTCGGGGTAGTTGTCGCGCGTGGCACCGTCGCCCTGGTAGAGGCCGTAGGCGCGCTGGCGGCGGCCGCCGTTTGAGATCACGACGGCAACGTTGCGCCCCAGCGCCTCGCGCAGCAGGTCGGGCAGGTCATCGAGCGCGTCGCGCACCAGCTCTTCAAAGTCCTCGTCGTTGAAGGGGTCGAGGTCGAGGAACTCTTCTTCGTCCGGCTCGACCGCCAGCCCGTGGCGGGCAAGGCGCTCGCTCTCAATTACCAACGCCTCGAACTCCGCTTCTGATTCGGGATTGGTGTAGTCGGAGAGGCGGAAGGCGATCAGGATCGCACCACCGAAGATCACGGCCACGCCGAGCACGCCGAGCGCGATCACCTGAATCAGGTGGAAGGTCGGGTTGATGCTGAAACCGCCGAGCAGAACCGAGCTTGAGATTCCGGCCGCGAGCGCGACTACCGATGCAACGGCGATGCGGGAGAGAGTGGGCATCGCGGTCTTCTGCCCTTACCTCATCGCCCGCGAGATCACGATCCGCTGGATCTCGTTGGTTCCTTCGTAGATCTGGGTGATCTTGGCGTCGCGCATCATCCGTTCAACCGGGTACTCGCTGACGTAGCCGTAGCCGCCGAGAACCTGTACGGCTTCGGTAGTGACCCACATCGCAGTATCGGAGGCGATCAGCTTCGCCATCGAGGTCAGCTTCGCCAGCCCCGGCTCGTCGCGGTCGGAGGCCGCCGCGGCGCGGTAGGTCAGCTCGCGCGCTGCTGCCGTACGAGCCTCCATCTCAGCCAGCTTGAAGGCGATCCCCTGGTGCTCGTGGATCGGCTTGCCGAAGGTGATCCGCTCCTTCGCGTACTGGTTGGCGTAGTTGGTCGCGCCCTGGGCGATGCCGACTGCCTGGGCAGCGGCGCCAAGCCGCGTGCGCTCAAGCACGCCGAGCGCAACGCGTAGCCCCTTCTCAGGGTCACCAATCACGTTCTCCTGCGGAACCCGAACCGCGTCGAATACCGGTGATCCGGTCGGCGAGCCGAAAGACCTCATCCATCTTGTGGGAGATGTAGA
>JAEMTR010000268.1:968-1690 GCA_016462245.1 Solirubrobacteraceae bacterium | reverse complement strand
CGCCCTCACCGGTCGCGACGATAACGCCATCTTCAACAGCCAGCCAGCCAGCACCGAGGAGTCCTCCAGCATGAACAACTGGCCCGCCGCCGATTATGAACATCGCTTAACCCTACCCGACAGCAGTAGTGAGACTGTTGCGGTAGGTCATCCCTGCGGTCAGGGAGTTGGGCCGCAAACTTCGGATTCTGGCACCTCGAAATCATAATCGAAGCCCCGAGGCACCGCAGCGGAGGGGGCGGGATTCGAACCCGCGGTCCAGGGTTACCGGACTCCGGTTTTCAAGACCGGTGCATTCGACCACTCTGCCACCCCTCCGCGGGGCATTGTGGCAGGCGCAGCGCCGCGGCGATGCGAAACCCAGCCGAACGCTGCGCAAAGATGCGAGGGCGGCGTGACTGATTCCTCACGAACGGAGAGAACACGATGATTGGCGCAATTCTGCTGGGCCTAATTGCCGGAACCGTCGGCAGGCTTCTAGTCCCGGACATGTGGAGCGAACTTAGCGGGCCTAAATCATGGCTCTTCTCGCTCTGCCTCGGGCTCGCGGGAGCGATCCTCGGCTACCTCATTTTCACCGTTGCGCTTGGCATCGGCGACAGCAACGTCTTCGACCTTGGCGGCATCTTCGGCGCGATTATCGGAGTCGTGATCCTGTTGCCATTCGTAGGCATCTTCGCGCGGCTCAAACGCGGCAAGCAGCAGTAGCTCGCGGAGCGTTT
>JAEMTR010000268.1:0-958 GCA_016462245.1 Solirubrobacteraceae bacterium | reverse complement strand
TCCTGCCGTTGCAGGTGTAGAAGTTCACGTAGGAGCCAGCTAGCTCGTCGCCGGCGAGGCGCGGGAGTACCTCCCCGGAGGCAATGATTCCGGCCGCCTCGGCCTCAGTCATCGGCGCCACCGATGGCATCGGCAAGAGTTCGATCTGGAGCGAGCGGCCGCGCGCATCTGTCATCGCCTCAAGCCGCGCACGGGCGTCCAGTGAGATCGCGTGCTGCGGGTGTGACCTGTCATCGGTCCAAGTAAGGGCGACCACGCCGGGCTGGATGAAACAAGCGATGTTGTCGACGTGGCCGTCGGTCTCATCGCCATAGGTGCCGGCGCCGAGCCAGAGCACCTTCTCGACGCCGAGGTAGTCGCAGAGATGACCTTCGATCTGCTCGCGCGTCAACGACGGGTTGCGGTTCGTGTTCAGCAGGCACTCCTCGGTCGTCAGGCATGTGCCCTCGCCGTCGACGTGAATAGAGCCGCCTTCGAGAATCAGCGGCGCGCTGTAGCGCTGATCGCCTTCAAGTTCGATTACCTCAGCGGCGACCTTCGTGTCCAGATCCCAGTTTGGATAGAGGCCGCCTTCGTGGCCACCCCAGGCGTTGAACTGCCAGTCGACGCCGCGTCGCTCACCGGCCGCGTTGGTGACGAAGGTCGGCCCAACGTCGCGCATCCAGGCGTCGTCGCTGTCGAGTTCGATGATCTCGGCGCTTGCCGGCAGCAGTGCGCGCGCAGCCTCTAGCTGCGAACCGCGAACGCCAACCCGCAGCGGCTCAGCCGCGACGATCGCAGCAGCCATCTCCGCGTAAGCCTGCTGCGCCGGGCCGCCCTGCTCTCTCCAAGTATCAGCGCGATGAGGCCAAAGCATCCAGGTGCCCTCATGCGGCGCGAACTCAGCTGGCATCGCGAAGCCATCGGCGGCGGGCGTCGTCGTCAACGGATCACTCATCAGCGCGATCCTAAGGCCTGC
>JAEMTR010000267.1 GCA_016462245.1 Solirubrobacteraceae bacterium | reverse complement strand
TGAAGGTGCCGACCAGGTTGATGTCGATGATCACCTTGAAAGCGTCAAGTGGGTGGGGGCCCTTGCTTGATGCGACCTTGATCGGGATGCCGGTTCCAGCGCAGGAGATCGCAATCCGCAATCCGCCGTCTGCCTCGGCGGCCTTATCGACAGCCGCCTGAACCTGGTCCTCCTCGCGCACATCGGTCTGAACGAAAGTGATTCCCAGCTCTTCTGCCAGCGGCTCACCCTTCTCGGGGTTGACGTCGGCGATTACGACCTGCGCGCCGGCCGCGTGGAGGCGGCGAACGGTTGCTTCGCCAAGTCCTGATGCGCCGCCGGAGACGATTGCTCCCTTGCCTTCAATATCCATTGTGAAAAAGCTCCTGTTGGGTTGGGCGGCGAATGGTATGAGAAGGCGGCGCGCCGCGTCGGCGGCCGTCTGCTTTATGCTTCTTCGCAGCCGGTGCAATCGCCTGGCACAAAGGCCCCGTGGAGTGCGACCGCCGGGGAAAACGTCCGTGGAGTGCGACCGCCGGACCAAAAATCAAGGAGCAAATAATGCCCGAAGTCGTAATCGTCGATGCCGTCCGTACACCGGTCGGCCGCGCATTCAAAGGATCTCTCGCGGGGCTTCGTCCTGACGAGACAACCGCATTCGTAATCGATCAGCTGCTGGAGCGAAACAGCGGCGTCGACCCGGCCACCGTCGAAGAGGTCATTTGCGGCTGCGGTCTGCCACAGGGCCTCCAGGCCAACAACATCGGCCGCATCGCCGTGCTGCTCAGCGAGCACCTGACCGACGCGACCAACGGCTCGACCGTTTCGCGCTACTGCGCTTCCGGCCTTGACGCAATCCGGATCGCCGCCAACAACATCGCCTCAGGCCAGGGCGACACCTACATCGCGGCCGGCGTCGAGTTCGTCTCGCGCTACAACGCGGCGCAGGAGGCAGGCCACCCAGAGGATCAGAACGAGAAGCTGCAGGGCAAGGAGCCGGGCCAGCCCGACGCCTACATCGCGATGGGCCTGACGGCCGAGAACGTGGCCGACAAGTACGGCATCACGCGCGAGGAGCAGGACGAGTACGCGCAGCTTTCTCAGGAGCGCGCAGTTGCCGCTCAGGAGGCAGGCGTCTTCGCCCGCGAGATCGTCGCCGTGACGCTGCCTGACGGCACCGTCGTTGATACCGACGACGGCCCGCGCGCCGACTCAACGGTTGAGCGGCTCGCGAGCCTGAAGCCAGCCTTCCGCGAGGACGGCACGGTTACGGCAGGGAACGCCTGCCCACTCAACGATGGCGCCGCAGCGGCGCTGCTGATGAGCGCCGACAAGGCAGCTGAGCTGGGTCTTAAGCCACGCGCCCGGATCATCACGGCGGCAACGGCAGGCAACGAGCCCGAGTACATGGGCGTCGCGCCGATCGGTGCGATCAACAAGGCGCTCGACCGTGCCGGCCTGACGATCGACGACATCGACGTGATCGAACTGAACGAGGCCTTCGCAGCGCAGGTGCTGCCGATTGCCCGCGAGGTTGGCTTCAGCATCGACAAGCTCAACCCGCACGGCGGCGCAATTGCGCTCGGCCACCCATTCGGGATGACCGGCGTACGGATCATGACGACGCTGCTGAACGATCTCGAGACGCTCGACGGCCGCTATGGCCTTGAGACGATGTGCGTCGCCCAAGGTCAGGGCGAAGCGATGATCATCGAACGGATCAGCTA
>JAEMTR010000091.1 GCA_016462245.1 Solirubrobacteraceae bacterium | reverse complement strand
CAGCAGGCCCCGCTCCGGCGACTCCAACGTTCCCGAGAGCGTCGGTATTGGGTTGAAGCCGGAGACAAAGATGCCGGCAACTGTTGCGACGACGCCACTGAGGATGATCGCGAGGATCGAATAGCTAAAGGCCGCCAGCACCTTGCCGAAGAAGACCTGGCTGCGTTCAACCGAGCGCGTCAGGATTGTTTTCAGCGTGCCGTTGTTGTCCTCATTGGCGACGATGTCGCCGGAGACGAGCGCCGCGATCAGCGGGTAGAACCAGATCGAACCGAACAGCAGCGTCACCAGCGGGAAGGCCAGGCCGGTGTCGTTGATGTAGCGCCCGAAAGGCACGTCGGCCGGTTCGCCGGGCTGGATCGCGACCGCAACCGCAAAGACGATCGGCACGAGTACGGCGGCGCCAAGGCCCAAATAGGTTCGCTTCTGCGCGCGCAGCTTGCGCAGCTCCCAGCGGTAGACGGTCAGCGTCCCTGGGCGGCTCACTGCGGGCCTCCGGTCAGGTCGGCGGCCTCGTCGAGCCGCTCCTCTTCCGCTTCAGCCTCACCTTCGCCCTCGGTCAGTTCGAAGAAGAGGTCCTCGAGCGTTGCCGCGCTCGGTGCCAGCTCAAGGATCAGCGCGCCGGAGTCGGCCAGCGCGCGCGAGAGTTCGCCGATCGCCGCTTCGTCGGCGGCGCGGAACTGGATCGGCGCGGGGCCATGGCGGACGACATCGCTGATTCCGCGGCGATCGGCGAGCACGCGCAGCGCAACCTCATCGTCGCTCGTGCGCAGGCGAATCGTCAGCCCAGCGGCGGCGCGTAGCTCATCGAGCTCGCCTTCGTAGACGATCCGGCCGCTGCGCACGATCGCTACGCGGTTACATAGCTCCTCTACCTCGGCCAGCAGGTGGCTCGAGAGCATCACGGTCATTCCCTCCGCCGACAACCGCGCAATCAGCGCGCGCATGTCGCGCATGCCGCCAGGGTCGAGGCCGGTCGCCGGCTCGTCGAGCAGCAGCAGCTTCGGGCGACGGATCAGCGCCGCGGCAATCCCCAGCCGCTGGCGCATCCCGTGCGAGTAGCCACCGACCTTGTCACCGGCGCGGTCTGTCAGCTCAACTACGTCGAGCGCTTCGGCAATTCGCGACTTCGCGTCGTTGCCGTCGAGCGCCGCTACGAGGCGCAAGTTAGTCATGCCGTCGAGGTAGGGGTAGAAGCGCGGCGCTTCGACGAAACCGGCCACGTCGGCAAGCGCATCGACAGACTTTTGAGGGTCATGGCCAAATACGCGCGCCTCACCGGAGGTTGGCGTGATCAGCCCGAGCATCATCCGTAGCGACGTCGTCTTGCCGGCTCCGTTGGGCCCGAGGTAGCCAAAGACGTCGCCCTCATTGACGGTCAGTGAGACGTCATCAACAGCGGTAATGCGGCCGTATTGCTTCGTCAGGCCGCGAAGCGAAACCGGCGCTTCGCTGCTCACGCCGGTTAGAGCCCGCGGGCGGCAGCGAGAGCGTCTTGCTCTGTTATGGAGCCGATCACGACGTAGCGGACGCCGTCGCGAGTGAAGCTGACGAGCGATCCAAGCGGCGTGCCGAAGACTGTTGCCTCAGCGCCAGCGACCTTCGCTGTCGGGATTTCAATCCCGTCGCGCTTGGCCTGCTCAGATGCGCCGAACGAGGGTGTTTGGTCTTTGCCGCTGGCGGCGCTTTCGATCACCGTTATCGCGCCGAGTCCTTCGCCATAAGTGATCGTGACGCTCTTCTTGTCGCCGCTGCCAACGAGCATTACTTCGCTGCGAGGCAGCCCCGCGAGCTTGGCCGGGGCGGAAAGCTCAAACGATGCTCCTGCGCGCGCTGCGCTGAGCCCCGTGATCGGGCGCTTCGGCTTATCGGCGGCGCTCGGCTCGTTGGCGGCGCTCATGTTCTCAACCTTCGCCGAGACTGGTGGCTGAATCGCAAAGACGGCGGGGTCAACCGCGCCGAAGCTAACTTCGGTTGTTTCGATCGCCAGCGTTGGGTCGTTCTCACCACGGGCAAAGATTGCGACGCGCAGCGGAGCCCCATTGCTGGCGTCCCAAGTTACGTCGGCGCCACCAATCAGGCCGCCTTGATCCTTCGGCTCAACCCGCGTGCTGTAAGCGGGCTTGCCGGCAACATTGCTTGGAATGGCGCCTGAGACGACTGCCTCGGAACCGAGCTGCTTCAGCATCCGACTGACGGCAGCAACGCTTGGCGGCCACTCTTCCTCGCCGTCCTTCTTGGCGCTTTTCTCTTCTGGCTCGATCGTCGTGCGGTAGACCGTGTTGGCTGTCGCGTGGTAGAGCCAAAGCTGGTCGCCGCGGGCAACAATCTGAACGTCGCCGCCGCCAGCTTCTGATTGAAGTTCGATCCGAACATCGCCATCGTTGGAGGCCCAGAGCCTGCCGCTGCCGCCGGCCATCAGCGGGTCGACGCCCTCGACGATGCCAGCCGATTCGAGCATCTCGTTGGTGAACGTGACGCGAGCGGAAAGGCCACCAATCTCCTCACCATCTAGCGAGGAAGCGATCGCCTCGGCCAGCGGCTTGGCCGGTGGACGGTCGTCTCCGCCGTCGGCGCCGGTTGCAGCTACCGCGCCTAGCGCGGCGATCAGAGCTACTGAAGCGCCAAGAGCTACAAGCGTCTTGCTGGATGTTCTGCGAATGAAGGACAACACTGTCCTAATCAGGATAGCGAGGCCGCTAACGAGGAGGTAAGCGCCCGCGCGCCCGGCTTAGCGCTTGCGCCACGCTGCCGACTGGTGGTCGACGAGCTCCAGCAGGTTGCCGAGCACGATGTTGACGTCGACGATGTGCAGCCCCCAAGTCTGACCGAGTGGCGCGCCGAAGCGGGGTCTCTTGTCGCCCGCGCCGCCAACGTCGGTCGCCTGCAGCCAGTTGGCGCCGCCAGCGCTGGCGCACCTCGTCGTGTAGAGGTCGTTGGTGGCGATCCAAGGCGTTGGTGCCAGCGGCGCGCCGCCAAATGCCAGCTGTGAGGTCGGGACCAAGCTCCGCGCTTTGCCTGTGGCGCCTCGCCTCAGTGCGGCGGGATTTACGCAGAGAACCTCTTGACCGAGCTGCGCGGTGCGGCCGAACCTGCTGTCGGCTGGAGGCTGCTGCGAGAAGGTGTTGTATCCAATCACGCAGGCTGTCTGGTCGATCTTGCGGCAGGCGGGAATCTTCTTGAAGCTACCGCCAAGATCCTTGCCCTTGGCTACTAGCACTTGGCCACCGATTAGCAGCGCTGAGACGATCTTCTTGCGCACCGCAGCCTTCTGGTCGATCTCCTTGGCGATCAGCTCGGTCAGCATCCAGCTCCCTTGCGAGTGACTAATAAGCGCAACGCCGCGGCCCTTGTTGTACTTAGCGAGGTACTCGTTCCAAGCGGCCTTGACGTCGTTGTAGGCGATCTCTCGGTCGGCAGTGCCGGTTGCCTTACCGAATAGCGCCGCCACAGTTAGCTGGCGGTAGATCGGTGCGTAGACGCGGCACTTCGAACTGAAGCGCGATGCCTGCGCGGTCGCGACGCCGGTCTGCGCAGCGGTGATCTCAAGATTCGCGTTCGCCGTCATCTGCTGGCTGACCGTCGGGTAGACGTAGAAGCAATCGATCGGCTGGCGAGTTTGCGCCTTAGAAGGCTCAAGCTGCTGTGCTCCATTCGGTTTGATCAGCGTCGTCTGAGCTGAGCTGGTGCAGGGGTTCGACGCCAGTCCCGGCTTGCAGAGCCAGACCGTCGCAGGCGTCTGAGCGCTGGCAGCTGAAACGCTAACCGCAGCGGCGATCAGTGAGGCCGTAAGGCAGCTAAGCAGAATACGCACAGTTCAACCCTAAGCGACTGACATTTTACTCGCGCCAGTCCCGGTCGATGGGCTTGCTATCGCGAATCGCGCGACGTGACCTCGGGGTCTGAGAGCGGCCCTGTGCCGACCCGATCCTCGGCGTCGATTATCCCTTCGCCGAAGAGCTCAGCGGCCGGGATGAACTGCTCCGGGTAGCCGTACATTCCGTGCTCGCTGATGTCGATGCCGGCGTTCTCCTGTGCCGCCGTAACCCTGAGCCCAAAGGTCTTGTCGCAGGCGAAGAAGACGGCGTAGGAGGCGACGAATACGAACGCGAAGACGGCGACGATGCCTACCACCTGCGAGCCCAGCTGCGTGAAGGTGCCGGTATAGAAGAACCCGCCATGGCTACCGGGGAGGTTGTATTCGGCAAGCCGCGGGGCGGCAAAAAGCCCTAGCGAAAGCGCTCCCCAGGCGCCGGCCAAACCGTGTGCCGAAAGGACGCCGATCGGATCGTCGATCTTGCGGTCGATCAGCAGCACCCCCTCGACGACGATCAATCCGGCTATGGCGCCGATGATCGGAGCAGCCCAAGCATCGATGTAGCCGGCCGGGCCGGTGATCGCGACGAGCCCAGCGATCGCGCCGTTGCCGGACATGCCGATGTCAAAAGCGCGCGTGCGAATCCACATCAGCGAGACCGCTGCGAGAACGCCGAAGGCGCCAGCCAGCGTCGTGATGATCACGATCTCGGGGAAGCGGCCGTCGAGCGCGGTCAAGGTTGAACCGGGGTTGAAGCCGTACCAGCCGAGCCAGAGAATGAAGATGCCGAGACCGAAGAGCGGCATGTTGTGGCCGGGAATCGCTCGCGCCTTGCCGTCGCTGCTGTACTTTCCGCGTCGCGGACCGAGCACCAGCAGTACAGCCAGTGCGGAGGCCGCAGCCGTCACGTCAACGACGATTGAGCCTGCGAAGTCCTGAACATGGAAGTTGGTCCGCAGCCAGCCGTCACTGAAGATCCAGTGAGCCACGACTGGGTAGATGAATCCGGCGAAGACGATCGCGAAGACGATGTAGACGCCGAACTTAATCCGCTCCAGCGTCGTTCCCCAGACGATCGCCAGCGCGATCGCGCAGAAGGTGAACTGGAACCACCAGAGCGCCTCGACCGTGACTCCGTTGGTGTAGCGAGGCCAAGCAAGCGCGAAATCCTGCGCGTTACTTACAAACCATCCGCTGGTGCCGATCAGCAGGTTCCCGTCGCCGAACGAGAAGGCGAAGCCAACGGCCCAGAAGAGCGCTGCCGCCAGCGCGAAGTTGACGAGGAACTTGGGAATGATCGAACCGGCGTTCTTGCCGCGGACGAAGCCGACCTCGACCATCGCGAGGCCGCCTTGCATGAACATCACGAGGCAGCCGGAAAGAACGATCCAGGCCGAGTTGAGGCCTACCTCGATCGGGATCTTTCCCGCGAAGCCGAGCTCGTCGATTGTTTTGTCGCCGAATGCGGCCGGAGCAAAGACGGCGATTCCAGCCAGCGAGATCAGCATCGTCGCCGCGGGCAGCAGGGCACGTTTTTGAACCAGTCGGGAGCGCATCAAGCCGCGGAGGCTATTGGTTCGAAGCGCTGAGCGTCCTCCCGATCGAAGTGGAGCCAGTCGGGATCGAACCGACGACCTCCGCCTTGCAAAGGCGGCGCTCTCCCAGCTGAGCTATGGCCCCTCAGGCTCGAAGTTTAGAGCCCGCAGCCCTGACCCGGCGCCGCGACCACCTCGGTAGCGCTAGATTTTGCTGCTGTGATCTCGGCTTGGCGCTCCTTTTCCCCTTCGCGGCTTGCCGTCGTCGTCGCGGTCGCCGCGGCGTTCGCCGCCCTGCCAGCCGTTAGCGTCGCGCAGCAGCCCGCCGGAGGATCGATGCCAAAAGGCTTCCTCTGGGGCACAGCGATCTCAGGTTTCCAGTCCGAGATGGGCCGCGGCCGTGACACCGACCCGACCAGCGACTGGTGGGCCTGGGTTCACGACAGTGGCAACATCGCTAGTAACACAGTCAGTGGGGAGATGCCTGAGAACGGCCCCGGCTTCTGGTCGAAGTACGCCGCCGACATCAAACTCGCCCGCGGCGGCCTAGGAGCCAACCTCTTCCGTATGGGCTTGGAGTGGAGCCGGCTCTTCCCGAAACAGCCGACGAATCTTCCCGCCGGTGCCGCGACAAGTGCGGAAATGTTGCGCACGCTTGACCGCCAAGCCGACCCGAAGGCAGTCAGTCGCTACCGCGCGATCCTGAAGGCGATCCGCGCCAGCAAGATGTCGCCGTTCGTCACGCTCAACCACTTCACGCTGC
>JAEMTR010000266.1 GCA_016462245.1 Solirubrobacteraceae bacterium | reverse complement strand
ATCCGATCTCGATCACCCGCCTTGCTGCAACCGTCGACGCGTTCTGCGATGAACTGGGGTTGGGTCCAGTCGTGCTTGTTGGCAACTCGATGGGTGGTTTCACTGCCGCCGAGGTCGCGATCCAGCACCCCGAGCGAGTTGAGCTTCTAGTCCTCGTTGACTCAGCCGGAATCAGTTCAGCGAACGTCACCAACTCGCGCCCAGGCCAAACGCTCGCGCGGCAGCTGATGATGCGCGGGCAAGGAGACCCCAACGCGGCTAAGAAGATGCTCACGCGCCCCGGTTACATCGCGCTAGGGATGGGTCTCGTCGCGCGCTACCCGACGCGAATCTCGAAAGAACTCTTGTCGGAGCAGCTCCTAACTTTCGGGGACGCCGGCTTCGGCGACGCGTTCGAGGCAATCCTCGCTTACGACTTCCGCCATCGGCTCGGCGAGATCGGCTGCCCTGTTCTCGTGATTCAAGGCGAGGACGACATTCTCGTGCCTCTCGGTGACGCGCTCGAGTTCTGTGAGCTGATTCCGAATGCAGAGCTACTGACGATGGCTGACACGGGCCATGTCCCGATGTTTGAGCGGCCGGTTCAGTTCAACGATGCGCTGCTTGGATTCGTCGCCGCGCCGACGCCACCAACCAGTTAGCGTCTGCGCGATGGATTCCGCCTCTGCCGCACTGAAAGCTCAAGGCGCAGTGGTTCGCGGCCTAATGCGGCTCGGCCCAGCGGCTCAGCTCCGCCTTGCCGGTGGAACGCCAACGGTTCGCGACGGACAGACGCTTGACCCCGGCCTTCAGCTGCTGCTGAAGTTAATGGCGATGGCACCGCAGCCAGAGATGGAGCGCCTCAGCCCAGTTCAGGCGCGCGCGGGAGTGACCGACACGCGCTCGTTGATCGCAGCGCCGCAGTTGCCGATGGCGAGCGTGATCGAAACGACGGTCGCCGGCGCCGAAGGCCCGCTGCCGGCGCGCCTCTATGTGCCAGAGGAGTGCAAGGACAGCACCAGCCCGCTACTCGTCTTCTACCACGGCGGCGGCTTCGTGATCTGTGATCTCGAAACGCATGACGCGCCATGCCGGTTGATCGCTCAGCACTCCGGCTGCCGAGTGCTCTCAGTTGATTACCGTCTAGCCCCTGAGCACAAATATCCCGCCGCGGCCGACGACGCCTTGGCAGCATTCCGCGACGCAGTCGCGCGCGCCGAAGAGTTCGGCGCCGACCCCGCGCGGATCGCTGTCGGTGGCGACAGCGCAGGCGGCCAGCTAGCCGCGGTGACTGCCCAGCAGGCGCTCGCTGACGGAGGACCCGCTCCCGCCTTCCAGCTTCTTATCTACCCGGTCTGCGACTTCGCTGAGAAGTACCCCTCTTACCACCTCTTCACTGAAGGCTTCTTCCTGACCGAAGCTCAGATGGATTGGTTCGGGCAGCACTACCTCAGCGCCGAAGACGATCTAAACGACCCGAAGGCCTCACCTCTGAAGGCAGGACCGCTCGCCGGCCTAGCGCCAGCGCACATCATCACTGCCGGCTTTGACCCGCTTCGCGACGAGGGCGAGGCGTACGCCGCGAAGCTGAAAGCTGACGGCGTTGAGGTAACGCTGCGTCGACACTCCTCGCTGATCCACGGTTTCCTCAACTTCGCCGTCGCCAACCGGACGTCACACGACGCCGTCTGTGAGATGGCTGGCGTATTGCGCGCCGCGCTCGCTGCCTGAACCGTCTCGGTAC
>JAEMTR010000008.1 GCA_016462245.1 Solirubrobacteraceae bacterium | reverse complement strand
ATCAGCTCGACCAGCTCGTCGTCGTGGTTTGAGGCCTCTTCCAGCAGATGTTCACGGGCGGCCTGAGCTTCGGCCAGCATCGCTTCGGGAATATCGCCGGTGAGCTGATCTGAGCCCATCTCATCGGCGTAGGTGATCGCCTTCATCTCAACGAGGTCGATGACCCCGGCGAAGTCGCCTTCAGCGCCGATCGGGAGCTGAATTGGGACCGGGTTGGCGCCGAGACGATCGATCATCGTCTGCACGCCCTGCGAGAAATCTGCGCCGGTGCGGTCCATCTTGTTGATGTAGGCGATCCGCGGAACGGTGTACTTGTCGGCTTGGCGCCAAACCGTCTCGGACTGCGGCTCAACGCCGGCTACCGAGTCAAAAAGGGCGATTGCGCCGTCGAGCACACGCAGTGAGCGCTCGACCTCGACCGTGAAGTCAACGTGGCCGGGCGTGTCGATGATGTTGATGCGGTGTTCGTCCCACGTGCAGGTCGTCGCGGCTGAGGTGATCGTGATGCCGCGCTCCTGCTCCTGCTCCATCCAGTCCATCGTTGCTGCGCCCTCGTGAACCTCACCGATCTTGTAGGTACGGCCGGTGTAGAAGAGGATCCGCTCGGTCGTCGTCGTCTTACCGGCGTCGATGTGAGCCATGATTCCGATGTTGCGGGTATTTGTCAGTGTGAATGGGCGTGGCATGAAAATGTCGGTCTTGCGTTACTTCAGAGCACAAAAAACGGGCCAATCTGGCCCGCGCGCACAGCAGAATCTGATCCTGGACCGCGCGCTATGTCGTAAATCGTTCCATCTTTAGGCAATCGAATCGCCGGTGCAGCGCGAGAATCAACAACGCGCTACACCGAACGAAGCCCAATACTAGCAAAGGATCGAAGTAATTCGGCCTTCTAGGGCGCGTCGCTGCGCGAGCTGTGCGGGCAGTTAGCGCGAGCGGTGACTACCAGCGGTAGTGCGCGAAGGCCTTGTTAGCCTGGGCCATGCGGTAGATGTCGTCCTTGCGCTTGTAAGCGCCACCCTGCTGCGTCTGAGCCTCGAGCAGCTCGGCGGCGAGCCGTTGCGCCATCGTCTTCTCGCGGCGGGCGCGAGCGAACTCAACCAGCCAGCGGACGGCGAGCGTCCGTGCGCGGCGGGCGTGAACCTCAACCGGCACTTGGTACGTGGCGCCACCAACGCGGCGCGAACGAACTTCAAGCGAAGGGGTAAGTGAGACGATCGACTCTTCGAGCGACTCAACGGCATCTTTACCGCTCTTCTCAGCGAGGATTGCGAGAGCGTCATAGACAATCGCTTCGGCGGTCGACTTCTTACCGTCGAGCATCACCTTGTTGACGACCTGCTGCACAAGCCGCGAGCGGTGAATTGGGTCCGGCTGAACCGGGCGAAGCTGGGCTGCGTTACGGCGCATTACTTAGCTATGACTTCTTTACGCCGTACATGCTGCGGGATTGTTTGCGATCGCTAACGCCGGAGGCATCGAGCGTGCCACGGACGACCTTGTAGCGGACGCCTGGCAGATCCTTCACGCGGCCACCGCGGACGAGCACAACCGAGTGCTCCTGCAGGTTGTGGCCTTCGCCTGGGATGTAAGCGGTTACTTCGGCGCCGCCGGTGATGCGTACACGGGCAACCTTGCGCAGCGCTGAGTTCGGCTTCTTCGGCGTAGTCGTGTAGACGCGGGTGCAGACGCCGCGGCGCTGCGGAGCGGCAACCTTCGTCTTACGGCCTTTGCCCGACTTGAGTCCAGGCGTCGAGAGCTTCTTCGGCTTGGGCGTACGGCCCTTGCGAATAAGTTGGCTAGTCGTCGGCATGCAGCGCAGGAGGTTAGCAGCGAAGCTCAGTAAATGAGCGCCGCAGGGGCAATCAGGCCGCCTGTGCGACCAGTTCGAGCGCCTCCTCGGGCGCGATGTGACTCAAACCTTGATCCTCGGCAACCGGCTCGTAGGTTACGCGCCCGGCGGCAACGTTTAGCCCCTTCATGAAGCCTGGGTCAGAGCGCAGAGCCCCATGAACACCGAGATCGGCGAGCTTCAGAACGAACGGCATCGTCGCGTTCGTCAGCGCCCAGGTGCTGGTGATTGGGACAGCGCCCGGCATGTTGGCAACGCAGTAGTGAGTAACGCCGTCGACAACGTAGGTCGGGTCGCTGTGGGTCGTGGAGTGCGACGTTTCGAAGCACCCACCCTGATCAATCGCTACGTCAACGAGAACCGAGCCGGGCTTCATCAGGCTGAGTTGCTGGCGCGTGATCACGTGCGGCGCCTTGCCGCCCTTGACGAGCACGGCGCCGACGACGAGGTCCATCTCGGGCAGCCGCTGCTCGATCTCAAGCGTCGAGGCAAAGCAGGTTGAAACAAGCCCTTTCATCAGCGGTTCAAGCTCGCGCAGGCGGTCGATGTTGCGGTCGTAGATGTAAACCTCAGCGCCCATTCCAACGGCAATGTCAGCGGCGTTCTGGCCAACGACGCCGCCGCCGATCACCATCACCTTGCCGGCTGCGACGCCAGGAACTCCGCCTAGCAACAGGCCGCGGCCGCCGAGCGGCTTCTCGAGCATGAAGGCGCCAGCCTGAGTGGCGATCTTGCCGGCAATCTCACTCATCGGCGCCAGCAGCGGCAACCGGCCCTCGGGATCTTCAACCGTCTCGTAGGCGACGCAGGTGGCGCCTGAGGCGACTAGTCCGGCCGTCAGCTCTGGGTCTGGAGCGAGGTGCAGATAGGTGAAGAGAACTTGGCCTGCCCGCAGCCGCGCCACCTCCTCTGGCTGAGGCTCCTTGACCTTCAGGATCATCTCGGCCTCAGCAAAGACGGCGTCTGCCTCTTTCAGTATCTCTGCGCCCTGCTCGACGTACTCGGCGTCGCTGATCGCCGAGCCCTCGCCGGCGCCCTTCTCAATCATGACGCTGTGGCCATGGGCGGTCAGCTCGCGCACGCCCGACGGTGTAATCGCTACTCGGTATTCGTCGACCTTTATCTCAGAAGGGACGCCAACCTTCATTAGAGTCCGAGCCGCTCGCTGGCACCTTCCAGCACCGGCCGCAGGATCGAACCAATCTCATCGATCACCTCTGGCCCGGTAATCAGCGGCGGGGCAAACTGAATTACCGGGTCGCCGCGATCATCGGAACGGCAGATCAGGCCATTGCCGTAGAGCTCGCCGGTGAGGTAGCCGCGCAGCAGATCCTCTGACTCTTCGTCGTTGAAGGTTTCGCGCGTTTCGCGATTTTTGACCAGTTCGATCGCTTGGAAGTAGCCAGCGCCGCGGACGTCGCCGACGATCGGAATGTCGCGCATCGACTCCAGCATCGCGCGCAGATAAGGCTCATTCTCGCGCACGTTTTCGATTACCTCTTCGTCCTCCATCGCTTGAATATTTGCCAGCGCGATTGCCGAAGCCATCGGATGGCCGCCAAAAGTAAAGCCGTGGACGAACGAGTTGTTGCCCTCAAGGAACGGCTCCATCAAGCGGTCGGAGGCGATCATCGCGCCCATCGAGGCATAAGCCGAAGTTAGGCCCTTGGCGGTCGTGATGATGTCGGGCTGGTAGCCGAAGCGCTGGGCGCCGAACCATTCGCCGAGGCGACCCCAGGAGCAGATCACCTCGTCGGAGATCATCAGGCAGTTGTATTCGTCGCAGATCTCGCGCACGCGCTGGAAGTAGCCGTCCGGCGGAACGAAGCAGCCGCCAGCGTTCTGGACCGGCTCGAGGATCACGGCCGCGACCGTGTCGGGGCCCTCAAACTCAATCTGCTCGACGATTGCCTCAGCGAGGTTCTCTTCGCCGTAACCCGGTGGCAAGCGGTAGAGGTTTGTGTTCGGCACGTGACAGCCGCCCGGCATCAGCGGCTCGTAAGGCTGGCGGGCGTAGGTAAGGCCGGTCGCGGCGAGCGCGCCCATCGTTGTGCCGTGGTAGGCGATGTTGCGGGCGATTATCTTCGTCTTGTTCGGATTACCGGTCATTTTGTGGTACTGGCGCGAGAGCTTCAGCGCCGATTCGACCGACTCGCCGCCGCCAGAGGTGAAGAAGATGCGGTTTAGATCGCCCGGCGTGAGCGATGCGACCTTGGCCGCCAGCTCGATCGACTTCGGATGCGCGTAAGACCAGTTGGTGAAGAAACCGAGCTCCTTCGCTTGGTCGGCGCCTGCCTGGGCGATATCGGCGCGGCCGTGACCGATGTTGACGCAGTAGAGCGCGCTGAGACCGTCGATGTAGCGGTTGCCGTGGTCGTCCCAGACGTAACAACCGTCGCCGCGGACGATGATCGGGATCTCTTCGCCGCGCTGATACGAGCCCATCCGGCTGAAGTGCAGCCAGAGGTGCTTATTGGCGAGCTCTTGGAGTTGTTCTGAGGTCAAGCTGCTGGAGGTAGTGGCCATAGGGCTCTACGTTACCGCCCAGCAGCGATTTAAGTCGATAGTTGGCTCGCGCGCGATGTTGGAATCAGCGCCGAAGCAGCGATCACGAGCACAAATGCCAAGCCTTGGACGAGGATCCCGAGCAGATCGGCGGGCATTGGATCACCGAAGACAAGGATTCCGCCGGCGACGCAGGTGATACTGCTGGCCGTGCCGGTGATGCCAATCACGGCTACCGCGCCGCCTAGCTGGAGGCTGCGAGCCGAGGCGTAGAAGGCGCCAATCGAGGCCGCGATCGCAATCAGCATTGGCGCGCTGATTACGCCAGCGAGGCCAGCGTCGGGGAGTATGCCGGTCAGCGCCTTTACGCTGACGTTGCAGGCCCCGAACATGATCCCGGCGGCGGCGGCCAAGGCAATCCCATGATGCTCGGTGCGAGCGCCAGCGGCCCGCGGGCCAACGATCAGAACTACGCCAACGGCCAACAGAACGGCTTCAAAGAGCGCCATCTGCGGGCCGGAATATGAGGCGTAGGGACCAACTGAGGCCGGCATCGTTAGCGCCAGCAGCGCGAGGCCGACGGCCGTCAGCGCGAGCCCCCACCACTGCCGCCTGCCGACTTGAAGGCCAAAGATCTTGTCGGCCATCACCGCCACCAGCGCAACGCCGCTGGCGATCACGGCTTGAACCAGCGACAGGGGTGCAATTGTCAAGGCGGCGACGTGCATCCCCCAAGCGGCCAGTCCGACGATCATCCCGACCGCAAACCACTTCGATTTCCACAGTGCGATCGCGCTGGCAATCGGGTGTCGCAGATCTACGCGCGCGGCAACGCGCGCGCCGCGAAACTTGAAGAAGAACGCAAGGTTCATCGTCAGCGCGCTAAGCAGCGCGATTAGTAGGCCGAGATTCAACATCAGCGTTGGCGCGCCAGACGGCTCAGTTGGGCGATACTGTGAGTCGTGTTCGGCGCAGAGAGCAGCACCCTAGATTCAGGCAAACCGCTGTTGCTCGTCGATGTTGACGGGGTCATATCGCTATTTGGCTTCAGTCCCGACGCTCAGCCAGAGGGAGAGTGGCTGCAAGTCGATGGGATACTTCATCTCTGTTCGGCCCGCGCCGCCCAGCACCTGCCTGGCTTAGGCGATCATTTCGAGCTCGTTTGGTGCACCGGCTGGGAAGAGAAAGCCAACGATTACCTGCCGCAGTGGCTCGGGTTGCCAGCTGATCTGCCATTTCTGCAGTTCGAACGCAACCCCGGCAAAGCCCGTGCGCACTGGAAACTGCAGGCGATCGACGATTTTGCTGGCCCCGGGCGCCCGCTTGCGTGGATCGACGACGCGCTTGATGAAGCCTGCCGCGAGTGGGCAGCGGCACGAACTGGGCCGACGCTGCTGGTGCAGACTGAACCCAGCGAGGGACTCGATCAACCCCACGCCGCCGAATTGCTGGCGTGGGCTGCGGCGCTTTAGCGATTAGCTACTCAGCCTCAGGCGGCAGCTCGAGATCGACGATCTCTTCCGCAAAACCATCGTCGCCCGCGACGCTGATCTGCTCGAGCTCATTGATGTCCTGCTCGAGCCCAGCGCCAACCTCGCCGCCGAACTCTTCAGCGAGCCCAAGCTCGGCTGCCAGCTCTTCGCCGTCGAGCATCACGATCTCTTCAGCGCTTGGTAGTGGCTCGGTCGGCTCGATCTCGATCCGACGGTAGAGCTTCAGGCCGGTCGCAGCCGGGATCAGCTTGCCGATGATGACGTTCTCCTTGAGGCCGGCGAGCTTGTCCTTCTTGCCCTCCAGCGCGGCGTCGGTGAGGACCTTTGTCGTCTCCTGGAAGGAGGCGGCCGAGAGGAAGGAATCGGTGTTCAGCGATGCCTTCGTGATGCCGAGGATGACCTCTTCGTACTGAGCGGTCTCGCCCTTCTTCTTCTTGACCTCAGCGTTGCGGTCCATGAACAGGTGGCGGTCAACGAGCTGGCCGGGCAGGTAGCCCGAATCGCCGCGCTGATCAACGCGAACCTTCTTCATCATCTGACGCACAATCAGCTCAATGTGCTTGTCGTTGATGTCGACGCCCTGTGAGCGGTAAACCTTCTGGACCTCATCGACGAAGTACTGCTCGGCCTCGGTGCGGCTGCGCAGTGCGAGCAGGTCGTGCGGGTAGAGCGAGCCCTCGTTGAGCTGCGCGCCCTTCTCGATCTTCTGGCCATTTTCGACCAGCAGACGGGTGCGGCGCGGGAACAGGTAGGCGTGCTCTTCGCCGCCGTCATCGGTGACCGTTACGACGCGGTTCTTCTCCGTGTCCTCGGTCGCGACGATCCCTGACTCCTGTGACATCTCAGCGAGGCCCTTCGGCTTGCGCGCCTCAAACAGCTCAACTACGCGCGGCAGACCGTGCGTGATGTCGGCGCCAGCGACGCCGCCGGTGTGGAAGGTACGCATCGTCAGCTGGGTACCTGGCTCGCCGATCGACTGGGCGGCAACAATGCCGACCGCGTCGCCGATCTGAGCCAACTGCCCGGTCGCCAGTGCGCGGCCGTAACAGGCTTGGCAGATTCCAACCTCGGAGCGGCACTTCAGAGTCGAGCGGACGGCGACCTGCGTGCTGTCCATTTGGTCGAGGCTCTCAACCAGTTCAGCGAGCTCGGCGCGATCGATCTCGGCGCCCTTCTGGGCGATTACGCGACCACGCTTGGTCTCAATCTTCTCGGCTGCGATGCGGCCGATCAAGTTGACGTTCGGGTCACCTTGAAGGTCGAGGATCTTAAGATCGATCGATTCCTTCGTCTTGCAGTCAGGCTCGCGAATAATCACGTCCTGCGCAACGTCGACGAGGCGGCGCGTTAGGTAGCCGGAGTCGGCCGTACGCAGCGCCGTGTCGGCGATTCCCTTACGCGCACCGTGGGTTGAGATGAAGTACTCGAGAACCGTCAGGCCCTCCATGAAGTTGGCCTTGATTGGACGCTCAATAATCTCGCCCTTCGGGTTCGCCATCAGTCCACGCATACCGGCCAGCTGGCGGATCTGCTTGAACGATCCACGGGCGCCACTGTCGGCCATCATGAAGATCGGGTTGAGCTCATCGAAGTTCGCTTCCATCGCCTGTGCGACGGCCTCTGTCGCCGCCGTCCACTTGTCTACGACCGCTTCGTGGCGCTCCTGCTGCGTGATCAGACCGATGTCGTACTGGCCCTGAATCTCAGCAACCTGATCCTCGTAAACGGAAAGAATTTCCTGCTTATTCTCAGGAATCACGACGTCGTTCTTGGAAATCGTGATGCCGGCCAGTGTTGCGTAACGGAAGCCCAGATCCTTGAATGCGTCGAGCACCATCGAAACCGCCGATGCGCCGTAGGTCTGAACCAGCGAGTCGATGATTACGACCGTGTCGCGCTTGCGGATCGACTGATTGATGAACTCGTAATCGTCGGCGTTGAAAGTTTCACCAAGAGCATCGGCGAGCGAGCGCTCAATCCGGTCGTTGTAGATGATCCGGCCGACTGTCGTCAGCAGATGGCCGCCGCTGGTGCCCGCAGGGCGGTACTCAGCGAGGTCGTGGAGGTCGACGATCCGTGCCTCGTGCAGCAGCTCCGCCTCTTGGGCGGTGCGGAATACGCGCGGACGATCCTTGCTCTTCGGCCACTTGTCGCCACTAAGAAGCTCCTGCTTCTTAGCTAGTTCGCCAGCGTCGGGACCGTAGGTCAGGTAGTAAGCGCCGAGCACCATCTCCTGCGTCGGCGTCGTCAGCGGGTCGCCGTTGGCCGGGGAGAGGATGTTGTTCGAAGAGAGCATCAGGATCCGTGCCTCAGCCTGCGCCTCGGCGCTGAGCGGCACGTGAACGGCCATCTGGTCGCCGTCGAAGTCGGCGTTGAAGGCGTGGCATACGAGCGGGTGAACCTGAATCGCCTTGCCTTCGACAAGGATCGGCTCGAAGGCCTGAATGCCAAGACGGTGGAGCGTCGGGGCGCGGTTCAGCAGCACCGGGTGCTCACTGATCACGTCTTCGAGCACGTCCCAAACTTCGGGCACCATCGTGTCGACCATCTTCTTCGCGGCCTTGATGTTCTGCGCGCTGCCATGCTCAACGAGCTTGGCCATGATGAACGGCTTAAACAGCTCAAGCGCCATCAGCTTCGGCAGACCACACTGGTAGAGCTTCAGGTACGGGCCGGAAACGATTACCGAACGGCCTGAGTAGTCGACGCGCTTACCGAGCAGGTTCTGACGGAAGCGACCTTGCTTGCCCTTGAGCATGTCGGAGAGCGACTTCAGCGGACGGTTGCCCGGTCCTGTGACCGGGCGGCCACGGCGGCCGTTGTCGAAGAGTGCGTCGACGGCCTCCTGCAGCATCCGGCGCTCGTTGTTGACAATGATCTCCGGCGCGCCGAGGTCAAGCAGACGCTTGAGGCGGTTATTGCGGTTGATCACGCGGCGATAAAGATCGTTCAAATCGGAGGTCGCAAAACGGCCGCCGTCTAGCTGGACCATCGGGCGCAGCTCCGGCGGAATCACCGGAACGGCGTCAAGAATCATCATCTCCGGCTTGTTGTCGGAACCAAGGAAGGCTGAAAGAACCTTCAAACGCTTGACCGCGCGGGTCTGCTTTTGGCCCTTGCCGTTCTTAACCTCATCCTCAAGGTCGACGCGCTCGTGTTCCATCACGATGCCGGGCATGTCAGCCGGCGCCAGATCGGTGCCAGCAAGACGGTCAGCATCAACCTTGCGCTTGCGGCCTTCACGCTTGTAATCCTCCTTCGAGAGCAGCAGCTCACGCACGTGCTCTGCGCCCATGCCGCCACCGAAGTACTCGCCAAAGCCGTAAGGCGAACCGAAGCGACCCTTCAGCTCACGGAAGAATGTCTCGTCAGCGATCAGCTTCTTCGGCTGGAACTCGTCCTTCTCTGGCTTCTGATCTGTGTAAGAGCTCAGCGGCCATTCTTCGCCCTCAGCTGGAGGATCTTCAGACGGCTCAAGCTTGTTTGCAAACAGCTTCCAAACTTCGCGCAGGCGCATCCGCTGATCGTCGTAATAAGCCTCGGTGTCATCGATGTCCGAGTTCAGAGCCTTCGTCATCTCAGCGGTCTGCTTCTTGCGCTCATCGGCTGAGAGCTTCTTGACGTTGATCTCGAGGCGGTCGGCCCAAACGAAATCCTCGTCGCCAAAGTCGGCCTGTGAGCCGTCCTCCAGGTAGCTCGTGCGTGCCGCGAGCATCGTGCGTAGGTGCGTCGTGTGTTCCTTCTCTTCACTGACGAGGCTGTCGATCTCAGACTGCATCTGCGGCTCGAGCACCGGAACGTCGCGCCAGCGAGCCTCCTGGTCAACCCAAGTGACGACAGACGCTGCGAAGTAGAGAATCTTCTCGAGCTCTTTTGGAGCCATGTCGAGCAGGTAGCCGATTCGGCTGGGAACGCCCTTGAAGAACCAAATGTGGCTGACCGGCGAGGCGAGGTCGATGTGACCCATCCGCTCGCGGCGAACCTTTGAGCGCGTGACTTCAACGCCGCAACGCTCGCAGACGATTCCCTTGTAACGGACGCGCTTGTACTTACCGCAGTAGCACTCCCAGTCCTTCGTAGGCCCGAAGATGCGCTCGCAGAAAAGGCCGTCCTTTTCTGGCTTGAGCGTGCGGTAGTTGATTGTCTCAGGCTTCGTTACCTCGCCCGAGCTCCAGCCACGGATCTGCTTCGAGGAAGCAAGTCCAATCTCAATCGCGTCGAAGTTATTGATGTCGATCATGCTGATTCCTCTGCCTTGGTCTCTTCAGCGGCCGCCTCTTCGTCGCCGCCCTCTTTACCGGCTTCGCCCTCTTCACCGTCGACTGCCTCGGCGCGGGCGCCTGAGAGGTCGATCCCTAGCTCTTCAGCTGCGCGCAAGAGGTCGTCTTCTTCGCTTGGGATCTCTGCCCGCTCACCCGAATCGGAGACGACGTTGACGTCGAGCCCGAGTGACTGCATCTCCTTCAGCAGCACCTTGAATGATTCAGGGATTGAAGGCTCAGGGATGTTCTCTCCCTTGACGATCGCCTCGTAGGCCTTAACGCGACCGACGGTGTCATCGGACTTGACGGTCAACATCTCCTGCAGCGTGTAGGCGGCGCCGTAAGCCTCGAGCGCCCAAACCTCCATCTCGCCGAAGCGCTGGCCACCGAACTGCGCCTTACCACCGAGCGGCTGCTGGGTGACGAGCGAGTAAGGACCGGTTGAACGAGCGTGAATCTTGTCGTCAACGAGGTGCAGCAGCTTGAGGATGTACATGTAGCCAACCGTCACCTGCTGCTCGAACGGCTCACCGGTGCGGCCGTTGAAGAGCGTGAACTTGCCTGAAGCCTGAGTTCCGATCGGCTTCGACTTATCGACGTCCATCTGAATCCGGCCCTGATGCTCGTCCTGCCACTTGACGAGCGCCGTGTCGACGTCCTCAACGGTTGCGCCGTCGAAGACCGGCGTTGAGACGTAGACGCGATTGTCATCGTCACGCGATTCTTTGAAGGCTTGCGTGCCGTCGTCGTACCAGCCCTGCGCCGCAGCCCAACCGAGGTGCGTTTCAAGGATTTGGCCGACGTTCATTCGGCTTGGTACGCCGAGCGGGTTGAGAATCACGTCAACAGGCGTGCCGTCCTCTAGGAACGGCATGTCCTGCTCATCAACGATCTTCGAGATAACACCCTTGTTGCCGTGGCGGCCGGCGAGCTTGTCGCCCTCTGAGATCTTGCGCTTCTTGGCGACGAAGACGCGGATCAGGTCATTGACTCCAGCCTGAAGCTCATCTTCGTCCTCGCGCGAGAAGGTCTGAACGTCGATCACGACGCCGCCCTCGCCGTGCGGAACCTTCAGCGACGTGTCGCGAACTTCGCGTGCCTTCTCCTTGAAGATCGCGCGGATCAGCTTCTCTTCCGCGGTGAGCTCGGTCTCGCCCTTCGGCGTGACCTTGCCGACGAGGAGATCGCCGGAGCTGACCTCGGCGCCGACGCGGACGATGCCGCGATCGTCGAGGTTACGCAGCGACTCTTCCGAGCGGTTCGGGATGTCGCGCGTGATCTCCTCATCACCGAGCTTGGTGGTACGAGCATCAACCTCGTACTCCTCGATGTGAATCGAAGTCAGTTCGTCGTCCTTTACGAGGCGGCTGCTGAGGATGATCGCGTCCTCAAAGTTGTAGCCCTCCCAAGCCATGAAGGCGACCATCAAGTTCTTGCCGAGCGCCATCTCGCCGTGGTCGGTTGAGGCGCCGTCGGCCAGTGCCTGGCCGGCCTTGACCTTCTCGCCGTTCTTAACGCGCGGACGCTGATGGATCAACGTGCCTTGGTTGGAGCGCTGGAACTTGTTCAGCAGGTGCTCTTCGCGCTCCTTGCCTTCGATCACGATCCTGTGCGCGTCAACGAAGGTGACGGTGCCGTCGATGCCGGAGAGCAGCACGTCGCCGGTGTCGAGCGCAGCGCGAGCTTCCATGCCGGTTCCGACCAGCGGTGCGTCGGCTACCAGCAGCGGAACTGCCTGGCGCTGCATGTTCGAGCCCATCAGGGCGCGGTTGGCGTCGTCGTGCTCGAGGAAGGGAATCATCGCCGTGGCAACAGACCAAAGCTGCTGCGGTGAGACGTCGACGAGGTCAACGTCCTTCGGTGCGACGGTCACGTACTGACCTGCGTGCGTGCGGCAGATAACTTCCGGGCCGCGCAGCTTGCCGGTCTTCTCGTCGATCGGATGGTTGGCCTGAGCGACCAGCATCTCCTCTTCCTGCGTGGCGTCTAGATCGACAACCTCGCTGGTCACAAGGCCGTCCTTGACGACGCGATACGGAGTCGTGATGAAGCCAAAGTCAGAGATCTTGGCGTAGCTCGATAGCGAACCGATCAGGCCGACGTTCGGGCCTTCCGGAGTTTCAATCGGGCACATGCGGCCGTAGTGGGTCGGGTGCACGTCGCGCACCTCGATCGGTGCGCGCTCGCGCGTAAGCCCACCAGCACCAAGCGCCGACAGGCGGCGGCGATGCGTAAGGCCCGAGAGCGAGTTCGTCTGATCCATGAACTGACTCAGCTGCGAGGAGCCAAAGAACTCCTTCAGCGCAGCTACGACCGGGCGGATGTTGACGATCGTCTGCGGCGTGATCGTGTCCTCATCCTCGGTCGTCAGGCGTTCACGGACGACGCGCTCCATGCGGTAAAGGCCAACGCGGAAAGCGTCCTGAATCAGCTCGCCAACGGTGCGCAGGCGGCGGTTGCCGAAGTGCTCGTATTCGTCGAGGTGGTCGACCAGCGGCTCGCGCGGCAGCGACTGCGCCTCAGCGGCGTAGTCCTTGATCTCGACCTCGTCATCCTCTGGAATACCGATCAATTTCGGCAGCAGCACGAGCTCTTTGATCAGCGCAACCATGTCTTCGACAGTCAGCGTGCGGGTTTCAAGATCAACGCCGGTACCGAGACGGGCGTTGAGTTTGTAGCGGCCAACGCGCGTGAGGTCGTAGCGCTTGGGGTCGAAGAACATTTGGTTGAGCAGCGACTCGGCGGCCTCAACGCTTGGCGGCTCGCCCGGACGTTGCTTCTTGAACAGTTCAATCAGGCCGGCGCTGCGGTTCATCTCGAAGCGCTCAACTTCGTCGGTCAAAAGCTGAGTCAACTCAGTTACCTCTTCGTCCTGAGCTTCCTTCCACTTGCGCTTGTCGTCGGTGATCCATGCGAGCAGCTTTTCGGCGGCCTCTTTATCAAGCGCAGCATCGTTCTTGTGCGTTGCACCCTTGAGCTTCTTCGAGAGCGCCTGAACGCGCTTGAAGAAGTCCTCAGCGCGCGGCTCAGCGTGCGGCGGGTCGGCGGCAATCGTGTTGCGGATGTAGCGCGAGTCCTCAAAAACCTCGAGCAGCTCATCGTCGGTGAAACCGAGCGCGCGCAGCAGCACCGTGACCGGCAGCTTGCGCTTACGGTCGATACGGACGAAGACCTTGCCCTTCTTGTCGATCTCGAGCTCCAGCCATGAACCGCGGGCCGGCATCAGGTTGGCGGTGAAGACCTGCTTCTCCTTGTCCTTGGGCTCCATCACGTAGGCGCCAGGCGAGCGGACTAGCTGCGTGACAACGACACGCTCGGTGCCGTTGATGATGAATGTGCCGCGGTCGGTCATCCATGGGAAGTCACCCATGAAGACCTGCTGCTCACGGATCTCTCCGGTCTCGCGGTTGATGAAGGCGACCGTGATTGAGAGCGGACGCGAATAGGTGATGTCCTTCTCGCGACACTCTTCGATCGTGGCGGCCGGCTCTTCAAAGGCCAGTTCGCCGAACTGAATCGCAAGGTTGCCGGTGTAGTCCTCAATCGGCGAGACGTCGTCGATTGTTTCGCGCAGTCCCCCATTTTTACAATCGACAAGGCGCTCAAATGAGCGGATCTGAATGTCGATTAGGTTGGGAACATCGATCGTGCTTTCAAGGCGCGCAAAACTACGGCGCGTACGGGGAGCGTCTACACGGGACAAGCGGCGTCTCCTGAAGTTCAGAGGCTTACGGGGCAACTGCGAGGCGCACGTGACTTCCACGCGCGACTTCTGAAGATAGCACAAGGCTACGCAGACCCCACCTGCGGGGCGCATCGGCACTCACGGACCCCGCCCTGGACGACCGCGTATGTGGCGCGGCGTCCGCACTTAGGCGGCTACGACTATTGACCGATTCAGGCAGTCTAACCGATTAGCTGTCGGAACTCGCCGGCGGCGCCGACGCAGGCTCTGCAACGAGCTCTTTCCTAAGTCCGCCCTTGCCTTTTCCGAGTGCCCCGCCGAGCGTCGCGACGATCCCTACGAGGTAGAGCTGACCAACCAGCGCCTCGAAGATCGCCGTTGCGCGCGCCGCGCCCGAGGCCGGCGTGAGGTCGCCATAGCCGACCGTCGTCAGCGTCACGAACGAGAAGTACATATTTGCCGAGGTTGCACCGTCGTCGTTAAGCGTCGAGGTGTTCGCTTCCAACACGGGGCTAGAGCTGAGCGACTGCTCGAGCCCGTAGACGAAGCCGCAGAGCGTTCCGAACAGCAGGTAGACCGTGAGCGCGCCAGCGACCGCCCGCCCGCGCACGCCCTCGGCGCTGATATCGAGCGCTATCCCCCTGATGATCACCCCACCGACAACGAGGACTCCGAGCACATTGAGCGATCGCCCTGAGATCGAAGCGGCACTGTCGGTGATGCCGATTCCAATCGCACCGAGGACGCCGAGTGCCGCGACAACCTTCACGATCCTGAAGATCCGCGGCGGCGCATCCGAGGTCCAGCAGGCGATAATCGCGGCGCAGGCTTGGCAGATGGCGATCGAGGCCCTGAAAGGGCTGTCTTCGGGGATTGCCACGGCCAGCACGATCGTGGCAACGACGAAGATCATCACAAAGCCGTATGAATGGCTTGCCTCGGCGCGGCGAACCAAGTTGAAGCGATGCGTCACGACCATTAGTCCAACAGGCGCGCCGGACAGCCCCAACACGCAGAAGGGCGCCCCGCAGGACGCCCTTCGACACTTCAAAGCGACGGGGCCGAACTACTTCAGCTCAACTGCTCCGCCTGCCTCTTCGATCTCAGCCTTGAGCTTCTCTGCCTCTTCGCGCTCAATGCCTTCCTTGACCGGGCCTGGCGCCTCATCGACGACAGCCTTGGCTTCCTTAAGACCGAGGCCGGTCGCCGCGCGGACAACCTTGATTACCTGGATCTTCTTGTCGCCGGCCGCCGTAAGAATCACGTCGACCGTTGAGCTGGCGTCATCATCGCCGCCAGCGTCGCCGCCGCCACCGGCTGCCGGAGCGGCTGCTGCCACTGCGGTCGCCGAGACGCCGAACTCCTCTTCAAGCGCCTTTACGCGCTCATTGAGCTCGAGCACCGAAATGCCCTTCAGCTCTTCAATCCATGCTTCTGTCGTTGTTGCCATGTTCTTATTCCCTCCTGGGATCGCTTCGGCGAGCTCGGCCTAAGCCGAAGCGTCCGCCTCGTTGTCGGAAGATGCTTCTTCTGCTGGTGCTTCTTCGGTCTCTGCTTCGGCCTCTACTTCAGGCTCTACTTCGGCCTCTGCTTCTGCTTCGGCCGTTGGAGCCTC
Source organism: Solirubrobacteraceae bacterium (assembly GCA_016462245.1). GTDB lineage: Bacteria > Actinomycetota > Thermoleophilia > Solirubrobacterales > Solirubrobacteraceae > F1-60-MAGs163. The sequence continues at coordinate 7,831 of JAEMTR010000008.1, read as the reverse complement.
TTCGGCCTGCACTTCAGTTTCGGGTGCTTCTTCGCCCTCGGCCTCCGGTGCTGCTTCGGCCTCCGGTGCTGCCTCGGCCTCCGGTGCTGCCTCGGGTTCCGGTGCTGCCTCAGCTTCAGGCTGCGGCTCGTCGGCGCGCTGGAGCTGAATCTGCCCCAGTGCAGTCGCGAGTCCGCCGATCAGGCCGCCAAGTCCACGGACGAGTCCGCCGACCGGCGCAGCAACCATTCCAACCAGCTGCCCGTAAAGAACTTCGCGGGCAGGAAGGCGGGCGATGATCTTGATCTGCTCGACCTCGATCGGTTCACCATCGATGATGCCGCCCTTGAAAGGCAGTAGTTCGGTCTCGCGGTTGAAGGTCGAGATTGTCTTTGCTGCCGCCGCCGCGTCGCCGCGAACAAAGGTCAGCGCCGTCGGGCCTTGCAGCAAGCTCTTTAGATGCTCGGCGCCAGCCTTGTCGGCAGCCAGCTCAGTCAACGAGTTCTTGACTACGCGGAAGCTTGCATCGGCCTCGCCAAGCTGCGCACGAACCAAAGCAATCTCGGACACCGTGATGCCGCGATAGTCGATCGCGAAGACAGCCTGCGACTGCTCGATCTGCTCTGCGATCTCAGCGACCGCTTCAATTTTCTGTTCTTTGTTCATGAGCCTCCTAATCCGGACTTGTGGCCGTCGTCACGGCCTGCCGGAGGTCTTGGGTGGCGCGAATATTCAGGATGTCAGGCCGCGGCCGGCGCTGCCTCCTGAAGATCGCGGGTGAAAGATGGGTCGGAATCGACCTTGATGCCTGGGCCCATAGTTGAAGTCAGCGTGATCGACTTCAGGTAACGACCCTTGGTCGCAGAAGGTTTGGCGCGGATGATCTCTTCGACGACCGCGGCGTAGTTGGCGAGCAGCGCCTCTTCGCTGAAGCTGGCCTTGCCGATCACAAGGTGAACGATCGAGCTGCGGTCGGTGCGGTACTCGACCTTGCCTGCCTTGGCCTCTTCGACGGCCTTCGTGATGTCCATCGTCACGGTGCCGACCTTTGGGTTAGGCATCTTGCCTGAGGGCCCGAGCACGCGGCCGAGCTTGCCGACTACCGGCATCAGGTCAGGGGTCGAGATCGCGACGTCGAAATCGCTGAAGCCCTCTTCGACCTTCGTTGCGAGATCCTCGGCGCCGACGACGTCAGCTCCGGCGGCTTCAGCTTCGCGGGCCTTGTCGCCCTGAGCGAAAACGATGATCGTGACGTCCTTGCCAAGTCCGTGCGGCAGCGCGATCGTGCCGCGCAGCTGCTCCTCGGCGTGGCGGACGTTTAGCCCGGTGCGCAGGTGCAGCTCGATCGATTCATCGAACTTTGCCCGCGCGAGCTTCTTGACCAGCGCGACTGCCTCGGCTGGCTCGTACTCGCGCTCGCGGTCTACTTCGCTTAAGGCCTCGTCGTAACCCTTGCTGTGTTTGCTCATGCGACCACCTCTACGCCCATTGAGCGCGCCGTGCCGGCGATGATCTTGATCGCGGCGTCAACGTCGTTTGCGCTCAGGTCGTCGAGCTTGGTCTCAGCGATCTGGCGCAGCTGAGCTTGGGTGATCTTGCCGACCTTCTCGCGGTTAGGTTCGCCTGAACCCTTCTTCAGCTTGATCGCCTGCTTGATCAGCACTGCCGCTGGCGGCGTCTTCGTGATGAAAGTGAATGAGCGATCCTCGTAGACGGTGATGACGACCGGCGTGATCACGCCGGCGTTCTCCTGCGTCTGGGCGTTGAAGGCCTTGCAGAACTCCATGATGTTGATGCCGTGCTGGCCGAGCGCAGGGCCAACCGGAGGCGCAGGGCTGGCCTGACCGCCGGGGGCTTGGAGCTTAAGTTGTGTGAGTACTTTTTTGGCCATCGTTTATCCCTGTCTGCGAATCGTTAGCGGCTGCCTGAATCAGATCTTCTTGACCTGATCGAAGCCAACTTCGACCGGGGTCTCTCGACCGAAGATTGACACAAGCACCTTAAGCTTCGCGGCGTCCTGATTGATTTCGGCGATTTCGCCTGAGAAGTCTGACAGCGGACCGGCGACAACCTTGACCGATTCGCCGATCGTGAACTGGGCCTTAGACGCGACCTTCTGAGCGACCTCCTGATGGAGCAGACGGTCAACTTCTGGCTGCGTCAACGGCACTGGATCGGTTGAGGCGCCGACGAAGCCGGTCAGGTTCGGCGTCTCCTTAACGACGGCCCACAGCTCGGGGTTGAGCGCCATGTTGAGGTCCATGTTGATCAGCACGTAACCAGGCATCGTGCGCACCTCGCTCGACACCTTCTCGCCGTCCTTGATCTCAACCTTGGTTTCGGTCGGGATTACGATCTGGCGAACCTTGCTCGACTGGTCGTGAGCTGCCAGACGGCGTTCGAGGTCGCCCTTGACCTTCTTTTCAAGATTTGAGCGAGTGTTGATTACGTACCAGCGATACATGGGATCCAGATCAGGTTGAAGGTCAGATAATTAGGTCGACGATTTTTTGTGCAACGACGTCAGCGAGACCAAGATAGGCGCCGGCGATCACAACGAAGCCAAGAACGACTGCAGTTGCCTGCCCGACCTGGCGACGGTCTGGCCATTGGACGCGCTGCAGCTCCGACCACGATGCGCGCAGAAAGTCAAAGAAGCGGCCGAAGATCGACTTCCTGCGCTCCGGCTGATCGGCGCTGGCTGGCGCGAGTGCTGCCGCTGCCTGGCGAGTTTCAATGTCAGCTTCGAGCGACTCTTCAGCTTCGCTGATTGATTCCTGGTCGCCGCTTTCAATCTTTTCTTCGACGTCGTCGATCCGGTCCTCAAGTTCAGCGAACTCTGCAGCGCTGAGTTCCTCGGGGTGGACGACGCCGCCGGCGCTGGGGTCGACCTTGGCGTCGGCAGGAGTGCCTTCGGCTCCGGCGACCAGCTTGGCTTCGAACTCATCGACGTCGGCCGACGAGTGATCGAGCGAGGCCGGAATGTCCTCGCGGACGATCCCTTCGCCGCCAGCGGATGCATCCCGCTTAGCCTTGCGCTGCTTGGCTCGTTTGCGATTTCGTGCCACTGCCCGAAGCTCACTAACGGGTCTCTTTGTGGCTGGTGTGGCTACGGCACCAGCGGCAGTATTTGCGCAGCGTCACGCGATCAGGCGTGTTGCGCTTGCTTTTGTTCGTTTGATAATTACGTCGCTTACAGTCCTCGCACTCGAGGGTGATCGCGACGCGTACATCTCCACGGGCCATGCGTTGACTCCGGTGTTAGAGGTTGCGTCAAAAACTCTCTGGGGCAGAAAAACGACCCGCCCCAGGCGAGTCGAAAACTCAGTGTAGCGCTAGTTCGCGGCTGGTGATCCGCGCTAGGCTCGGGCGCAGTGGCCAGCCATCATCTAGGCGAAGTTGGAGTGCCTTTGCCCGCTATGCCGAAAAGCAGCGGCTCGGGAGCTTCCTACGCCCTCTTCGTCGCGACCTTATTCAACGTTCTTGGCATCGGAGCGGTAATTCCGGTGCTGCCGCTTTTTGTCAAAGGGCCGATCGGTGGCGGCGACGTGGCCGTCGGGCTTGTGATTGGTGCGTTCTCGGTTACCGGCATCCTGATGCGCCCTATCGCTGGCCGCATAGCCGACAAACGCGGGCGCAAACTGGTCCACATCAGCGGCATCGCGATCGCGGCGCTCGGAGCCGCGCTGGTCTTCGTTCCCGCCGGGGTTACGGGACTAATCATCTCGCGACTGCTTGTCGGAACCGGCGAAGGTTGGGTCTACACGGCTGGGATTACATGGATTGTTGACCTTGCCCCCGTTGAAGGGCGAGCGCGCGTCGTCGGCCTTTTTGGTCTCTCGGTCTGGGGCGGAATAACGATCGGCGCAGTTCTCGGATCAGTGATTCTCAGCAGCGCAGGTTACGACGCCGTCTGGGCATTCGCCGTCGTAACGTCGTTAATCGCACTGATCATCGCCAGTCAGATTCCGGCGGCAAAGACGACCGAGCAGTCGGCCTCCGAAGAGCTCGCCGAAGCGGAACTGGTTGGCGGCGTGCTCCAAGCTAGGCCAGCGCCAAGTGCGGCCGTGATTGCCAGCCGCAACCAACGCGGCCTGTTGCGCTGGGTACCTTCCTCAGCGCTATGGCCGGGGACGGCGCTAGCGATGGTCGCGCTTGCGTACGGCAGTTTCATGGCGTTCGTCGTGCTGCTCTTGGACTTCGAGGGGATCGGCAACGGCGCGGCCGTATTCACTGCCTTCACGGCCGCTTTCGTAGTCACGAGGCTGCTGCTCTCGTCTGTTCCGGATCGAATCGGATCGCGGCCGACTGTGCTGGCAGCCGGACTCGTGCAGGCGATCGGAATGTTGATCGTCGCTCTCGCCGGCTCCTTGCCAATGGTTTTAGCGGGCGCGATTCTCTCCGGCGGCGGCATGTCACTGGTATTCCCAGCGCTTGCCGTGATCGTGATCGAAAATACTGACGACGCTCGGCGCGCCACTGCGCTCGGCGCCTTCCTCGCCTTCTTTGACATTGGCGTCGGGATCGGAGCGCCGCTTGCCGGAGTGATCGCCTCAATTGGATCGGGCAACAACTACGCGGCCGCATTCATCGTCGCTGCGGCGATCAGCGCTGGCGGGGCGATGCTGGGCTTCTTTGGAACGGGTGGAAATCGTAGGATTAGGCATGGCTGAAATTCTCGCGATCGCGCACCCGGATGGCGGAACAGTTGGAGTTTTAGCCGAGGCTGCGTCCGAGCAGTCGCTGGCAATCGAGCACTGGATCCCGGCTGAGGGCGGCGAGCCACAGCGGCCGCTCGATCAATATTCTGGGCTCGTCGTTCTCGGCGGCGATGAGAACATCGATCAAGTGGATCGATACCCCTATCTCGAGCGCGAGTACGAAATCGTCAACGATTGGATTGAGGCCGACCGTCCCCTCTTTGGCGTCTGCCTCGGCGCGCAGATGATCGCCCACGTCAGCGGCGGGTCGGTCTTCAAAGCGAGCGAACGCGAGTTCGGCTGGGAGCAGATCGACGTCCTGCCGGCCGGCCGAGATGACCCAGTGACCGGCTTTGGAGCCGACACACTGATCGGGCTGGCGTGGCATGACTATGCCTTTGAGCCGCCGCCCGGCTCGACAACGCTGGCCAGTAACTCGGTCTGTGTTCAGGCTTTTCGCTATGGCGAAGCGTGGGGTTTCCAACACCACCCCGAGATCGAGGGCTCGGTGCTCGATCATTGGCTCGCCCCGCTGCTGGCCGACGCAAGTGATCCGGCGCGGCGCGAGCAGGCCGAACTGGTCGAGGCCGGGCGCGCAGCCCACATGCAGGAGTGGAACGAGTATGGCCGTGAGCTCTTTCGCCGCTTCGCTAAGCGTTGCCGCTGACCGCGGCGCTGATCGCGGAGCGATCGCCGCGGCCTAGTTCAGCGCTGGCGGTGAATGCGCGATCAACAGACCGCCCTCAGCCATCCAACGCTTTAGCTCGTGGTGCATTGTCGCGGCGCCAATGATCGGTAGCTCAGCTTCGCTCCAGCTACTGGGAACAAGGGCGAACGGATGCATCTGTGCGCCGCCGAGTCCACCGTGTGAGCCCATGAATTCTTCGAACGGCACGATCTCGTCTTCGTCCGGTAGGTAGGCACCACTGACGAGCAGGTCTGGGCAGTGACTAAAGCTGTCATGACGGCGCAAGTGGTCGGCGGCATTGGCGCCGAATTGAGCGATCGGGCTGACGCCACTGACGCTGTCGTCGCTGAGCCGGTAGCTGCCTTCGGCGCCGAGCACAACGGCCCCTTCAGCCTCTGAGCGAACCATCACCCAGCCGATCTCGGAATGAGCGGCAAGCGCTGCGACGAGCCCAGGATGCTGCTGCTCGATTGCTTCGAGCGTCAAGCGGCCAGGCGTGCGCGGGAACGAGACCAAGCCAAGGCAGCCGGAAGCAAGCACGATCACCTCGGGGCGATCGTCGTCGCTGGCGTTGCTGATCGCTTGGTGCTGATCCTGCGCTTCTCGCCCGGGGCCTAAGGCGACCCCGTCATCGCCGACTAGGTTGCGCGTGGCTCGCGCCATCATCCGCCCACCGGCGCTGTCATCGTTGCCCAGCTCGGTCAGCCAGCCGCCAATCTCACCCCATGACTCGGCAACGGCCGGCGGAGCGATTACTCCGCCGTCGCCGGCGCAAGCCTGCTCAACGACCTCTTCCAAGGTCTTTCCGCAGCGCTGGCGGAACGGCCTGCCCTGCGACTGGCCGTGGTCCGAGAGGACGACAATGTGGTAAGGCCTCGGCGCCTGCGGGATTGCTCGCTCTAGCCTCAGCAGCTGCCGGTCGAGCCGCTTCAAAACGGTCAGTGCGTCGGGCGCGCGGATCCCCGAGTGGTGGGCCACTTCGTCGTAGCCAACGTAAGTCGAATAGGAGACCGGAACGCCTTCGACGATGTCGGCGAGCAGCGTCGCGGTGTTGAGCTCGCGCATTACAACTGTCATCGCCGCGCGCAGAAGCGGATAGACGCCGCCGCGGTGAACGTGCTCTTCGCCGGAGCGGATCTGCTTCCAGTAGGCGAGCTTCTCGAGAATCATGTCGTGGACGGAAAGCACGAGCGTGCGCGTCATTCCCGAAGGGTCGGAGAAGAAGGCGAAGAACTCACTCGAATGCGAGCGCTCTTTGTCGCGCACAACGCTCAGCGTCGCTGAGGCCCGCGGCGCGTCACCGGAGAGCAGGTTTCCGCGGCTCGTGCCGCCGACTGCCAGCAGGCCGCTGCCGGTGCTGGCTCGGCGTTCCATCTCTGCCGTATCGGCAACGCTGCTGGAAACCATCAGCACGCCGCGCTCCTTTTCGTACCAGCGGAAGGCCGGCATGTTCTCGTTGCTCCCGAGCAGCAACCCTGCTTGGCTGGCGCCGGTCTGGCTTGAGAGGTCGCACTCCCAGCCAACAATTCGGTGGCTGCCGTCGGCCAGCCAGCGAGCGATCGTCGGAACGTGGCCTGAAACAACCGCCTCACGCAGGACCTGCTCGCCGAGCCCGTCGATCTCAAAAAAGATCACTCCCGGCACATCTGTTTCGTTTGCGCCGCGCGACTTGCGCATCCGCCGTCGCACAACGCGCAGGTGATAGGCATCGCCGTCAACGTCGAGCAGTGTGCCAGCGATCGTGCTGACGACCGTCATCAGGACGGCGATGAAGAAAGAGCCAAGCACCGTTGGCTCGCTCTGATCGACGATGTCGAGCGAGACCCAGACCATCGCGGTCGTCGCAACCAGCGAGAGCAGGCCGAATGTCAGCACCGTCAGCGGCAGTAACAAGCGCGTTATTAGGGGCCAGATTAGCGAACCGAAGATCGCAAGCACGACAACCACAACTAGCGCCGCAGCGAATGACGGCACGTCGATCTCAGGAATAATCGCCGCCGCGCCCCAGAGCGTCAGCGCTTGGATCAGGCCGAGCGCAAGCACGCGCACAACGAAGCCGAAGAGACGACGGCGGGCGGGCGGCTGGTTTGAGAGAGCGGTCGGCAAAGTGGTGTCTAGCCGCGTAGCGAAACACAGCTGAATCTGCGAGGCTACCGCCATATGACCTCAGATTCCGAAGATAAGACAAGCGAGCAGCCTCCGCGCGCTAAACCGGTTAGCGACGACCCGCCGACCGTCGTAACGCCCAGCGGCGAGACGCCGTGGCAGCGCTCGCGTGGCCGCCGCGTATCGGTTCACCTGCTCGTAATCTTCGCGACGCTCTTCACAATTCTCGCCGTTTTCGCCAACTGGACGCGGCAGCAGCTGCTTGACACGAACCAGTGGACGAAGGCCAGCTCGGAGTTGATTGCCAACCCTGTCATTCGAGATCAGGTTGCGATCTATCTTGTTGATCAGCTCTACA
>JAEMTR010000090.1 GCA_016462245.1 Solirubrobacteraceae bacterium | reverse complement strand
TCGACGGTGCCGACGTCGTCGTGATGGTTCACGCCGACCATCAGTACGACGCCGCCCTAGTAACCGAAATGGTGCGGCCGATCATCGAAGGGCGCGCCGACGTTGTGATGGGTTCGAGGCTGCTTGAGGACCGAGCGATCGCCGGCGGAATGCCGCGCTGGAAGTGGATCGGTAACCGCGCCCTGACCTGGACCGAGAACCAAGCCTTCACGAAGGATTTCTCCGAGTACCACACCGGCTACCGCGCCTTCTCAACCGACTTTCTGCGCTCGATCCCGTTCCTGCGCAACAGCGATGGCTTCGTATTCGATCAGGAGATCTTCGCTCAGATCGTTGACCGCAACGCGCGCGTAGTTGAGCTACCGATTCCGACCCGTTACTTCCTTGAAGCGTCGAGCGTTTCGTTCCGCGCCTCGGTCCGTTACGGGCTTGAGACGCTGACCGTGCTGGCCCGTTACCGCGTTGATGAGAAGCGCCGCCGCTGGTCTCTGCTGCGCCGCCCGGCCGTTGACCTCCAGCCGACTGAGCAGAGCGCGCCCAACAGCGAACCGGTTCCCTGAGCAAGGCGATGGCGCGCGTTCTCGTTGTCTGCGCTGAGCCGATCGGCCCGCAAGTTGCAGGCCCGGCAATCCGCGCGCTCGAGCTCGCGCGCGTGCTCGCCAGCGCGCACGAAGTGACGATCGCAGCGCCAGCGCCAAGCGAGACCGGCGATCCACGGATCTCATTGGTCGAAGCTGGCTTCGCCGACTACGACGAGCTATCGGCCGCTGTTGCCGCCTCCGAATTCGTCATCGCTCAGTCGCTACCGCCACGGCTGCTGTCGAAGCTGCCGTCGCTAGGCACGCGCCTAATCGCCGACCTTTACAACCCAACCGTCTTCGAGGTGCTCGAAGCCGGGCGCGACAAGCCGAGCGCGGCTCGCAGGCGCCAGCAGCGCACCGTGACGCTGGCCTCGATCGCTCAGCTAGCTGCCGCCTCTTTTGTGATCTGCGCCAGCGAACAGCAGCGCGACCTCTGGCTCGGCGTGATGGCCGCCGAAGGGCTCGTTCAGATTGAGGATTACTCGCGCGATCCGACGCTGCGGTCGGTTATCGACGTGGTTCCGTTCGGCCTACCGACAAATCCACCGGTTGCGCACACCTCTACCCCAATCCGCTTGATGTTCCCTTCGATCGCCGCCGATGACCGGATCGTGCTCTGGGGAGGCGGCGTTTGGAACTGGCTCGACCCAGAGACCGCGATCGACGCGATCGGCCTTATCGAAAAACAGCGCAGCGGCAGCCCGCGCACGCACCTTGTGATGATGGGCATCGGCCGACCAGCCAGCGAAGAGCTTGACGCGATGCGCGCCGGCCAGCGGATGCTCGGCCACCTGACGCGCAGCGGTCTTGAAGGCGAAGTCGTCCACGTCAACCGCGGCTGGGTCGACTACGACGAGCGCGGTGGCTGGCTGCTGGAAGCCGACCTTGGAGTCAGCACGCACCACGACCACCTTGAGAGCCGCCTCGCCTTTCGAACCAGAATGCTTGATTACATCTGGGCCTCGCTGCCGATCGTGGCGACCAGCGGCGACACGCTCTCGGCGCTGATCGAGCGCGAAGGGCTCGGGCTGACCGTCGCACCCGCGGACGCGCCTGGGCTCGCCGAGGCGATCAGCGCGCTGCTCGACGACCCCGCGCGGCTGGCGGCAGCGAAACTCTCTCTGGAACGGCTCGCTCCGAAGATGACTTGGCAGCAGGCGGCCGCTTCGCTGAGCGCGATCTGCGGTGACGAGATCGCGACCGGATCACCCGACCGATCTGCACTGCGGCGCGTCACTCTCGCTCAATATCCACCGCTGCTTGCCGAGACCCACGCCACGCACGGCCTGCGCGGGGCCGCCGCCCGCGCGCTGCGTAACCTGCGCCGAACATTGACGCCGGGCAGCTAGGTGGACGCCTCTGCCCGCCCGGGCCTGATCACGCGGTCGGCTGCGAAGATCGGCCTCGACCCTTTTGAGCTTCTCTGCCTATTGGCGCTGACAGCGCTAGCGATGGCGCCACTGATTGCGCTCGCCAGCAAGGGCCGCGACCTCTCTGCTGCCGATGGGTTCTTTGCGACCGACCAGATGCAATACCTCTGGTGGATCCGCGACGCCGGAAACCACGTCCTGATTGGCAACGCGTGGGACCTCGCCCCCGGCGAGCGGCGCTTCCTCCACCCCGGCTTTTTAATCAGTGGGCTGATTCACCACTACGTCGGGATCTCAGTCGGCCTTAGCTATCTGCTCTGGAAGCCGGTCGCGATCGCTGTCACCTTCATCGGCTGCCTGCTCTACGTCCGCCGCCTCGTGATCGGCAAGGGCGCTCAGCACGCCGCTCTCGCACTGGCTCTTTTCTCCGTGATGCCTGTCGTCGCAATCGTTGCTTGGACCGGCTGGGGCGGCAAGCCGCGGACTTACACCTTCGGTTTCATTACCGGCGAGATCTGGTCGGCCCATTACCTCTGGGGCTACCTCTTCACGGCAATTGCGGTCTTCATGATTCCACTCGTCCTGCTGGCGCTGGAACGCTGGCGCGAGACGCGCCGCACGGCAATTTTGATCTGGTCTGCGCTGGGTGTGCTGATCATCACCTGGCTGCAGCCGTGGCAGGGCGCCGAGATCGCCGGCATCGTGATCGCCGTCGAGCTGCTGCGTGCGCTTCCGCGCCTTGGCGGCCGCCGCCCGTCGTGGCTGATGCTGGCCGTAGTTGGAACGGCGGCGGCCTTGCCAGCGATCTACTACTTATGGCTGTCGCGCGCCGACCCCGGCTGGAAGCTGGCCGGTGAGGTCAACCGCGCTGGTGCTCAAGCTCTTTGGGCCTGGCCATGGTGGGCAGTAGTCGCGACGCTGATTCCGCTCGCCTTGCCGGCCGCGTTCGCCTACCGACTAAAGGCTCCTAGCTGGCAGGACGTTGCGCTGCGCGTTTGGCCGCTGGCGATCATCGCCGTCTACCTCGCGCCGACCGGGACTTTCCCCTACCACAGCTGGCAAGGGCTGATGCTGCCACTGGCGATCCTCGCCGTGATCGGCGTCAAGAGCTTGCCGATCAGGACACCAACATGGGCCGTTGTGATCGTCGTTGGGCTGCTGATAGTTCCCGGCACCGCGCATAAGGTCGAAGTCTTCTATAACAGTGTCCACTCAGCGGCCGACCCGTATTGGGTCTTCCCCGGGGAGGTCGATGCCCTTAATGCGCTCGAGCAGGACCCGCGCCCCGGCGGCGTGCTGGCGCCCAGCTACTCAAGCCTGCTGGTGCCAGGACGGACCGGCCGAGAGACCTATGTCGGCCCGTTTTCATGGACGCCCAACTGGTCGTACCGAGCGACGACTGCGAATGACCTCTTCGAAGGTCGGCTGACGGGGCAGGCGGCGCGCGACTTCGTTATTGACTCACGAGCCCGTTGGCTCCTGGCCGACTGCCGTCTGAAAGATGTCAGCGCGCTTGACAGATCTCTCGCACCATTGCTCGCGCACCCACCGGAGCGGTTCGGCTGCGCAACGCTCTACGAGCTGCGCTACCGACCGGACATGGCGGCCGCTGCAGGCCTCCCTGACCAGTAGAGCTGGCCGTGGGCGACAGCAGCGTCGCATACGATCGACCGATGAACAGCGACGTCGCCCAGGGCCCGGAGCGCCCGCTTGGGCCCCAATCGCTTCGATCGGCGCCGGTTTGGTTCGTTCCGCTGCTGCTCTTCGCTGGCGGGCTCTTCCTTTCGGGCTTGACGATCCTGAACGGCGTCCAGCCGAACGACGAAGGGTTGATGCTCCAAGCTGCCGCGCGGATCGCGGACGGACAAGTTCCGTACGGCGACTTTTGGTGGTACTACCCGCCGGGCCAGCCGTATCTGCTCGGCGGGCTCTCAGCATTGCTCGGGCCGTCGCTGCTTTGGTGGCGGATAGTTCGCCTACTAGCCGATGCGGCAGTAGCACTGCTTGCGTGGCGCCTCGCGCGGAGGCGTGCGGGGCCGTATCTGTCGCTCGTTGTTTGGCTGATCAGCATCTGCGCGATGGCCTTCCCGAGCGGCCCCCATCCATCGCCACTCGCGCTCGTCTTCGCACTCGCGGCGCTACTTCTCTTTGAGCGCAGGCCGCTGTGGGCCGGCGCTCTCGTCGGACTCTGCCTCGCCTGGCGAATCGAGTTTGCGGCCTACCTCGGTGTCGGAATCGTTCTCGCCCTGGCGATCAGCACGGCCGCGCCAGCTGAGCGGGCCCGGCAGATCGGCCGCGTAGTCATCGGCGCTGTCGTCGTTGCCGTGATCGCTTACCTACCGGTGGTTTTGTCGGCCGGTGTCGCCCAGTCGTGGGATCTGCTGATCCGATATCCGATTGAGGACTTCTCGGCCTACCAAGCGCTGCCGTTCCCAAGGCTCTACAACGGTGCGCTGACGAGCATCGACGATTGGGCCGGAGCGCTGCTCCCGTTCTATCTGCCTCTGGCGCTGCTGATCGCGCTGCTGAGCGGATTGGTGACGATTGCGCTCTGTTTCCTTCGCCAGCGTGATTGGCCGCTGATTGCCGCAGGCGTCTTCGCAATCGGGATGGCTCACTACATGCTCGTGCGCCCTGACTACTTCCACACCGCGCCGCTCGCTGTGACAGCGTCGATCCTTGCGGCCTGGGCGATCGCGGCTGCGAGCGCGAGCCAATCCAATCGAAGTTCCGCCTCAGTGCGAAGCGCGGCGGCAACGCTCTTCGCCGCTGTAGCGGTTATTTCGCTTGCGTATCTCACAGTGCAAGGGGTCGGGCGACGTTGGCTCCAAGTAAGTGAACCGGTAGTCGCGCTTACAACGCCGGTCGCTAAGCCGGTGCGAGCAGAGGCGGCGGCAGCAGTGCCACTCGACGAGGCTGTCAGCTACGTGCGAGCGAATAGCTCACCAGGTCAACCGATCTACGTCGTCGGCCGCCGCGCCGACATCACTACAGCCGGAGCGCCGCTGATCTATGTACTCGCTGAACGCCCCAACCCAACCCGCTACGACATTGCGGCGCCAGGCGTACTGACCAGCGCGCCTGTTCAGGGGGAGATCGTCGCCGACCTCGTGCGGACGAAGCCGCAGCTGATCGTGCGCTGGGACTCGCCGACAACCGCTGCGCCTGAACCAAACCTCTCTGGACGCTCCTCGGGCGTTCGGATCCTCGACCGCTACATCGCCGACAACTACCACCAAAGCGTCCGCTACGGCGACTGGGTCGTGCTTTCGGCCGACAGCGCCAGCTGAGCTTCAAGCTCTTTACGCCAGTGGCGCAGGCCGCTTGGAGTCGGCCTAATCCGCAGTGTGCATGCAAGGTATCCAGCCCAGCTGGCAACGCCAACGAAAGCGATTGGAACCAGCGCCCAGCCGGGCGGGATTTCGCTCGCAGCAAGCGCCGCCAACAGCCCGCCAATTAGAGCGAAAACGATCCCCCAGACGACGGCCGCGGCCAGCGCCGCGCCGGGCACACGCGCAGCTTCCGGCGCGTAGCGACTGAACTGCGACGAAAACCAGAGTCCAGCGGTTAGGTACGCGATCAACGTTCCGGCGACAACACCGCTAGCGCCGAACGCGATTGCCAGAGGGACTGTGAAGGCGAGGTTGAGCGCGATCAGCCGGGTTGCCAGACGCGCCTCAAGGCTGGCGCTACCAGACGCCCTCAAGTAGGAGATCCGCACGCCGAATAGCAGGTTCGAACCGTAGGCGGCGATCAACATCGCTGCGAAAGCGCCGGCCAGCGCGAAACCAGAACCAAGCCAGCCACCGATCAGCGACGGGGCCGCGGCGATGCCAATCAACGTCGCACCGATTGCGGCCGTGAACCAGAGACGGTCAACCTTCTCGAAGAGAGCCTGAAGCGAGGCCTGATCCTCCGGCCCTTGGAGCGACGCAAAACGGTTGAAGATCGGCACCAACGGAGCGGCAGCGACCAGCCGCCCCGACTCTGCCAGCTGGGAAGCGATCCCCACCTCACCGACGACCGCCGGCTTGGCGACGAGGCCGGCAACGACGCGATCGCTCTGGCCGTTGATGATCAGCGACGCGACTGAAAGTTGAAGCCGCGCAGAAAGTCCGGCAATTGCGACGGCGTCCTCGCCAGTGACGAAGCCGGGCCGCTGCCGCAGGCTGCCGGCCGCCAGCACTGCGCGGC
>JAEMTR010000089.1 GCA_016462245.1 Solirubrobacteraceae bacterium | reverse complement strand
ACGGCGGCCACAAGGCTTGGGTTCGCTGGCCTGACGGCCGTGACGACCTAGTGCCCGGCTCTCAGATTTCCGAGGCCGCTTAGCTGCGCAGCCGCATCGCGGGAACGAGCCACGCAGCTTCGGCTGTGATCTGCCACGACATCTTTGACGTGCCCGCGACGCGGTCGCGGAAGACGATCGGAACTTCGACGACTTTGAAGCCGCGCCCGATTGCGCGGTAGGTCAGTTCGATCTGGAAGGCGTAGCCGCGCGCAGTCACCGAAGGCAGGTCGATCGCGCGCAGCACGTCGGCGCGGAAGCACTTGAAGCCTCCGGTCAGATCATTGACCGGCAGGCCCAAGATGAGCCGCGCGTAGAGCGAGCCGCCACGGCTGATCACGCGGCGGCTTGCGCTCCAGTTCTCGATTCCACCTCCTGGCACGTAACGCGAACCAAGCGCCAGATCGGCGCCGCCGTCGCGAACGGCGCTCAGTAGACGCGCGAGGTCGGCTGGGCTGTGCGAGAAGTCGCTGTCCATCTCCATTACGCAGCCAGCACCGCTACTGAGGGCGTGCTCAAAGCCGGCTAGATAGGCCGGCCCAAGCCCTTCGCGACTGCTGCGGTGGAGCACCTCAACTTCGCTGCGTTCAGAGGCGAGTCGGTCACCAATCTGGCCCGTGCCGTCGGGCGAGCCATCGTCAACGATCAGGATCCTAAAGCCGGCCGGCGACGCGGCCGCGAGCGTCTCAGCCGACGCGTTGACGATCGCTTCGATGTTCTCGGCTTCGTTGAAGGTAGGCAGGATTAGCCAGGGCAGTTCGGTCATCGGCAAGAGCGAGCCTAGATCAAGAGTTCAGTTGAGCAGTCGCGTGAGCAGCTGCTCGTTAACAATTCTTTGAACCGCAGCCGGGCTGTAAGGCTCCAATAGTTGGGCTGCCCTGACGAAATAGTCCGGCCTGGGATCGTCGAGCGCGGTGCGGGTCGCGCTAGTTAGATCATCGCCGACTAGGCGCGCGTCAAGCTCGCGCGCCAGCGCTAGCGCCTCATAACCGCCGGGCGCTTCGGTCGTCACTAGCTGGCAGCCGTCGGCGAGCGCCTCAAGCTGGGCGATCCCGTAATCCTCGCGGCGTGGGGCGCAGAGGAAGATCTTCGAGCGGCCCAGCAGATCGCGATATTGCTGAGGGTCGAGCTTGCCGACCAGCTGGACGCCGTCGCCAGGATTGGGCACGCGGCTCGCGTCGAGCCCGGCCACGACAAGTCGCTCATCGCCGCGCCGCGCCTGCTCCCAGGCAGCGAGCACTCGCCCGAGGCCCTTCTTCTCTGGGTCTGATGCGTAGGTGATCGCTGCGATATCGCGCTCGGCGGCTGGCCGCGCCGCTGCGCTCGCTGCGACCGGGATTGGCACGACGACGGCATCGGCGCCGGCGGCCGGTGAGGCAGCTAGTGCGGCGGCAGAGGTTGGGATCAGCAGCGGCGCTTCCGCCAGCCTGCGCCGTTCCAGTGGTCTTTGCCAGATGCCGTCGTGGCCGGGGCGGTTCTCGGCCGAGCTGGCGTCGAAGCGGATCGCCCCCGGCCGCGGCCACAGCAGCGCCGCGGTTACTGACGAGTAGACGACCGCGCGCGGCTGCTGCGCGGCGAGCGCGCTGCGAGCGGCGGCGGCGCTGGCGCGGGCCCAGAGCAGGTCGGTCAGGGCGAGCGTGCGGACCTGCCGCTGCGGCTCGGCGCGGGCAATCTCGACCGTTGCTCCGCCGCTGCGCAGCAGTGCGGCGAAAGCCTCGTCGGAGGCGCGCAGTCCCGGCGTTGAGCCGAGCGAAACGAGCAGTACGTCGGGCGCGCTCACCTCGCCTGCCATTGTTCGGGGCCGTTGTCGCGCCGCAGCCCTGGCGTGCGGACCAGCTTGATCGGCTTGATCGGCGAGCCGCTGGTAACGAAGAAGGTCACGCCGTCGCGTTCCTCGATCGCAGTCACTGCGCGGTCCTGATGGCGCCAGGAGAGCGACCAGATCACCATGAAGCCGGTCGCGATCGCCGCCACCTGCGGCAAGAAGAAAGAAAAGATCGCCGAGACGAGCGCCGCCAGTAGCAGTGGCCAGAGGCGGCTTAGAAGCATCCGGCCAATGTTCTGCTCCGGCAGCATCGTCGTGCTCTGAGCTTCGCGCAGCGCGCGGGAGATCGACGGGCTGGCCTCCAGCCGCCGCCCGATCCAGGCGCCGATCAGCGCCGCCACGACCCACCAACCGGCGGCGATCAGCACCAGCAGGCTGTCGTCAATCGCATTTGACTGCACGACCGTAATCACTGCCAGCGCCGTCGCAGAGGCTGCGCTCAGCAGGACCGTCGTCTTCAGCAGATCGACGTAGCGCATCGTTAGTCGGCCAGCGCCGAGAGCAGCGAGCTAACGCCTTCGGTCCCGTCGACCAGCAGGTCGGCCTCGGCCAGCAGTTCGCTTGGCGTCTGCTCAGAGCGAACGCCAACGCAGAGAATCTCGCTCAGCTGTCCTTCGTGCTGGAGCGCGCGCAGCGCGCGGAAGGCATCGATGTCGGTGCGGTCGTCGCCCGCGTAGAGCGCGTTATCAACCTCGACTCCGCCCAGCAGCGCGTGAACAGCGTCGCCTTTATTACTCGTCACCGGCGCGCGCAGCTCGATCACGCTGCGACCGCGGTGGATCAGCAATCCTTCGGCCTTGGCGTGCTCGGCGATCTGCTCAGCGACCGCCTCGGCTGCAATTTCGTCTTCGAGCCCGCGCCAATGCAGCGCGACGATCGGGCCTTTGTCCTCGATCCGTAGACCGCTCGCTTCACGCAGCTCGGCAGCGGCCCCGTGCGCTGCGGCATGGACGCGATCGGTCCAAGCCTCGGCCTCAGCGTTGACGATCGATTCCTGTGCACCGCGAGGGAGCAGTTCGAGGCCGTGGTTACCGGAGTAGGGAATTGGGCCGATCCCAACAATTCGCCGCGCTTCCTTCGCTTGGCGACCGCTGACGCAGCCGACGAGGCCGTAGATCACCTGACAATCGATCAGCAGTCGGCGCGTCAGCTCAGGAACGCTCGAGGCCTGCGGGTCGCGCACAATTGGCGCCAACGTGCCGTCTACATCGAACAGCAGTGCAGTGCGTGAACGGTCGGCCGTCAGTGGAGCAAGCGCGCTGGCAAGTGATGAGGAAGGCACCATCGAACCTATTATGAACGGGTGGCCTCACCGCGCATCGCTCAACTAGCAATTCTTGGCCTCACGATGGGGATCTTCAGTGGCCTCTTTGGCGTCGGCGGCGGCATCGTGCTGGTGCCGCTGCTTGTTCTCTGGATTGGTTTCGATGAACGCCGGGCGGCCGCGACATCGCTGCTGGCGATCGTAATTGCTGCCGGCGCCGGCGCCGCAACTCAGCTCGCCTACGGCAACGTAGACCTGGTCGCAGCACTAACAGTCGGAATTCCCGCCGTTGGCGGCGTGCTGATCGGCACCTGGCTCCAGCAACGAATCCCGGTTGCGACAGTGCAGCTGCTGTTCTCGGGCCTGCTCGTAATCGTCGCCGCGATGGTCGTGCTCCAGTGATTGCGCTGGCGATCATCATCGGCGTTGGAGCTGGCGTCCTCTCAGGGCTGTTCGGAGTTGGCGGCGGGATTCTGCTGGTACCAGCGCTGGCGCTGATTCTTGGCCTCGATCAGATAGATGCTGAGGCGACCTCGCTGCTGGCGATCATTCCGGTGGCAGCCGTTGGCGCTTGGCGCCAGAGGAGCTACGGCAACCTCGACGTCCGCGCTGGGCTGACGATCGGTGCTTTCGCGGCCGTTGCCGCCGTCGTTGGCGTGGCGCTCGTGAACGTGCTGCCAATTGAACTCGTCCGTTACGCCTTCGCTGCGCTGATGCTCTATGTCGCCTGGCGGATGGCTGCCTCGGCGATCAAGCAGATTCGGGCCGAGCCTGATCCCACAGCCGCTGACAGCAAATAGGTATTTGATGCGGGTATTCGCTGGTGCGCAATCGGCTACCGTTGAGTTGTGCCACCAATGATCTGGGAAGAGCGGCCGGATGGGCTTCGCGCCCCGGCAATGATTTGCGCCTTCGGCGGTTGGAACGACGCCGCCGAAGCGGCAACCGCTGCCGTCAGCTTTCTCGCCTCCTCGCTTGACGCATACCGCTTCGCTCACATCGACCCTGAAGAGTTCTACGACTTCCAGGCGACGCGCCCGCAGATCAGTCTCGTTGAAGGGGAGGCGCGCGAGATCAGCTGGCCGATGGTCGAAATCTGGGCGGCGAAGGCTCCGCGCGCACCGCGCGACCTGATCCTGCTTACCGGCCCTGAGCCTTCGATGCGCTGGAACACGCTCTGCGAAAGCGTCGTTGACCTCGCCGAGGCGATGAACGTACAGATGGCTGTTTCGCTTGGCGCGCTGCTGGCCGACGTTCCGCACACGCGGCCGGTGCCGATGGTCGGAGTGACGAGCGACGAAGAGCTGGCCGAGCGCGTAGGACTCTCGCCAACAACTTATGAAGGGCCGACCGGAATCACCGGCGTGCTGCACAGCGCCTTCCAAGAGTCGGGGATTCCTTCCGCCAGCCTCTGGGCCAGCGTTCCCCACTACGTCGCCGCTGCCCCTAACCCGAAGGCTTCGCTGGCGCTGGTGCGCAAGCTTGAGTCGTTGGTCGGAATCAGCTTCGACGCGACCGAGCTTGAGCGGGCAGCTTCGGAGTACGAACGCAGCGTCAGCAGTGCGGTTGCGGGCGACGATGACGTGCGCCAGTTCGTCGAGCGGCTCGAGCAGGCCAGCGATGCCGAAGCTCCCGAAGCTGAAGGCGAAGAGGTGCCTTCAGGGGACGTGCTCGCGCGCGAGTTTCAGCGCTTCCTCAACCAGCGCGGCGACGACGCTTAGAGCTCTGCCGCCGGGCAGGCAATTCTGAAGTCGCAGTAGCCGCAGGCAGTCACGCTCGGCGTCGGCTCAAAGCCTTGGCCGCTGATCGCCGCGGCAACCTCGTTGACGGTTTCAGCGATCCAGTCGCGGTCTATGTCGGCGGCGGGGACGGGGATCTTCTCGTCGTCAAGGACGTAGTGGTAGCTCTGTAGCTCTGATTCCACCTGCCATGCCTCACGCGCGGCGACGGCGTAGAGCGAGAGCTGAATATCTTCCTCGAGCTCGGCCGCTGTGCGCGGCTTGCCGGTCTTGTAGTCGATCAGCTCGTAGCCACCACCTGGCAGCAGGTCGACGCGGTCGACGCGGCCGCGCAGAGTGTGCTCGCCGAGCTTGAACTGGAACGACTTCTCAAACCAGACCGGGCGGCTCTCTTCCTTCGCCGTGCGCTGCTGATAGAGCCTCAGCGCGTGCTCGGCCTTTGAGTGGAGCTGGCGCTCCTGATCGCTGTCGCCGAAGCCGCCTCGGCGCCAACCCTCTTCGAGCAGCGCCAGCAGTTCGTCAACTGTTCTCCCGTCCGACTGGTGGTAGCGCTCCAGCACTTGGTGGAAGAGGATCCCGAAGCGCTGGTTCATCGTCGGCTCCTGCGGAATCCTGAAGACGCGCGCGAACTTGTAGCGCAGCGGGCAGGCGCGGTAGGTCTCTATGTCGGAGGCGCTCAGCACGAGCCCTTCGCCGCGTCGCGGTAGGAAGGCTTCGAGCGAAGGCTCACCGCGCCGAGCCGTCGCTGCACTGCGCGCGCGCGCGTCATCCTCGGCGCCGAGAATCAGCTCGTCTAGCGGGCTACTCTCGAGCGCTTCGCGCTGGGTTGCGGTTGCCGACTGCAGCAGCACGGTGTTGGCCTGCGCCAACGCGCTCTCGACATCCTGATCGGCCGGCCGGCCGATCACGGCCGCCAGCTTTGCCAGCTCTAGGTAGCGGACTACGCCGAGCGTCAGGTCAAGGTCGTTGTCGAGCCGCAGCTCGGCAAAGGTGCCGGCTACGCGCGGAAGGTCGCCGAGTAGCTCGTCGCGCAGCTCGTTGAAGGCACCGTGCAGCGCTTCGTCGGGGCCGAACAGCTCTTCGCTGCGCTCTTCCCACTGCCCCCCGGCTGCCGCCAATGCCGCTTCGGCGAGCTGCGACGCTGGCTGCTTCTCGCCGTGCTGGCCGTGCTCGCTGTAGCTAAGCGTCACCGACTCGGCTGCCCGCGTAATTGCTACGTAGCTGAGCTTGCGCAGCTCGTCGTCGATGCTGCGCCGCCGCTCCATTGCGGCGACGAAGACGTGGTCGAAGCTCAGTCCACGGG
>JAEMTR010000265.1 GCA_016462245.1 Solirubrobacteraceae bacterium | reverse complement strand
GCACTTCCGGGTGTTCGCGATACCAGGCGAGCGTCAGTGCCAACCCTTCCTCGAGCCCTACCTTTGGCTCCCAGCCACTTGCGCCACGGAGCTTTGCCGAGTCAATGAACTGCCGGTCAATCTCGCCATCGGGAACACCCGCGCCACGAATATCCGGCGGCTGATCGAAGTCGGCGATCTGGCAGAGCGTGGCGACAACATCGAGCGCTCGCCGCGGCACGCCGCTGCCGGCATTGAAGGCCTCCCCTCCGGCCGCCCCGGCGTCGAGCAGATCAAGGATTGCCAGGTACGCGTCGACGGCGTCTTCGACGTAGAGAAAGTCGCGTTCAGGTGAACCGTCGGAACGGATCACCGGGGCGCGCCCGGCGATGATCGCTGCGACCGTCTCCGGGATCAGCCGCGAGCGGTTTTGATCTCCGCCGCCGTAGAGGTTTGCCAGACGGGTCACGGCGACCGGAAGCCCGAACGTCGCCCAATACGAGCGGGAGATGATGTCGGCGGCGGCCTTCGACGCGTCATATGGGTGAGAGGCCTCTAGCGGCAGTGTTTCGACGTATGGCAGGACCGGACTGGCGCCGTAGGCCTTATCGGACGAGGCGACTACGACTCGTGCGACGTCGCTAAGCCGGGCCGCCTCGAGGACATTCCAGGTTCCGAGCACGTTTGCTTCGAAGGTTGGCCGCGGTGACAGGTTCGCCGTTCCCACAATTGCTTGGGCAGCGAGGTGAATGATCGTGTCGATCGAGCGGCCGGCAACTGTGCGCTCGACCAAGTCGCCGTCGAGGAGGTCGCCGTCAACTACTTCACATTGCGCTTCGACCGACTCTAATACCAGCGGGCTGAGCGGCTGCGGATCGAGGCGCAGCACGGTTAGATCGGCGCCAAGCTCGACCAATCTGCGCGTCAGCCACGAGCCGAGCAAGCCATGCGCGCCGGTGACCAGCACCTTGCGCCCCGCCATCGCCGAGCCATATGGAGCGGCTACCAGCGGCGCCATGGTGCCTCGTCGCGGTCGTATAGGTCGTTCAGCATCAAGGTGTCTTTATAGGTGTCCATGCAGGCCCAGAAACCGCCGTGGCGATGAGCTCTGAGCTGCCCACTCTCCGCCAGCGCTTCCAGTGGTTCGCGCTCCAGCACGCTAGCGCGATCAAGCTCGCCCAATAGCTCTGGGCCGGCGCAGAGGAATCCTCCATTGATCCACTGCTCGGCGCGCGGCTTCTCATGGAAGCCGGTAATCAGATCGGCGTCGAGATCGAGGACGCCGAACGGCAGCTCGGGCTGTACCGCCGTGACCGTCACCGGCAGACCGCCCTGCTGGTGCTCGAGGAGTAACGCGGCGAGGTCTATATCGCTAACGCCGTCGCCGTAGGTGAGGCAGAACTCGCGGCCTGCGAGCCGCTCAGCCACCGCCGCGACGCGGCCGCCGGTCGGCGTGTCAACGCCGGTCTCTATGCACTCAACCCGAGCGCCCTCTAACCACTGCGCCTCAGCGACGAACTTCTCAATCTGATCGCCGAGGTAGCCAGTCAGCAGCCAGATCTCACGGAAGCCGGCGGCCAGATAGCACTGGACGACGTGCCAGACAATCGGCATCCCGCCGATCTCGACCAGCGCCTTCGGAATGCTCTCGCCCTGGTGCTGAAGCCGCGTGCCACGGCCGCCGCAGAGAATTAATACCGGTGTCGCTTCTGGTCCCATTGCCGCGTGATGCTCGCAGGAGTCGCTGCTCAATGTCGGCACAGCA